>CABRGI010000070.1 GCA_902470455.1 uncultured Parvimonas sp. | reverse complement strand
CGTCAGACCTACTTTTGTTTACAAGTAAACAAAGTTAGGGCTAGATTCATTCCGCTAACGCTACAGTCGAGATGACGTGTTGGGGGCATTATTTTGCATAGAACTTTGACGTGAACTATTTTATTTTATATATACCCATTCAGTCAGACCCACTTTTATTTACAAGTAAATAATCTAAGTTAGGGCTAGATTGACTCCGTTACGCTTTGCTACACTACGATCGAGATGACGTTTTGGGAGAGTTTCTATTCAAAGTATCATGACGCGAATTACTTTATTCTATAAACTATGTTTACTTAAATCATATGAATTTTTAGTTTCATCCTATTTATTGTCAAAATTTATTATTATATTCCATTCTTTTGTTAAAAAATATCAAAATTATTATAATTTGAAAAATATTTACTAAATTATCTCACAAAAAAATTTTTTTAACTACATTTTATGTTTTAAAATCATATTTTTAGGTATATATTAATTGTGTGGTAGTATTTAAAGATAATAAACTCCTCCCATAAGTTTTCCTTTTCTTTTCTACCACACTACATATTACTAGCGAAGTTTTTGTTCTTATAATCCTCCCAAGATAGATGCAAATTCAACTGCTGTAATATTTATTTTTTTCTAAACTAAAAAGATGGATGCAAATGCAACCATCTTTTTTATTATACTATAATTTACTTACTTTTCTTCTTCAAAATATAAACAAACTTATATTAATCTACTAATCTAACTGCTGAAGGAGTAGGAATAGGATAACCTAAGTATATATATCCTGCATAATAAGCAAATCCTTGCTCGCTAGCTAATCCCTTATATTGTAAATATCCATGATATCCACCTTCGCTATAATATCTATATGGTGATGGAGTAAGTCCGCTATATTTTAATTTTCTTACCACCCATTTTCTTTTCTGTTGAGAAACAGCTACTTGATATGAATTTGCATTAACAACATTTTTCAGAGCTCCTACTAAAACAAAACTTAACATACATGCCACTAAAACTTTTTTAAATTTTTTCATAACTAATCCTCCTTTAAAATTTCATACAGCTTTCAATTAATCTAGTAAAGCAATTTCATTATAACACAATATATAACATTTGTAAACATATTTCTTTTTTGTAATTTTTATAGTAAAAATCTAATTTAAATTTCATTATAAGAACCCTAGCCTTCCATAATGTTTCACAATAAAAAAGCGTAGATTTCTCTACGCTTTTATAAATATTAAATTATTTCTAACCTAATCTTTGTTTTGCATCTGATGCTCTTCTTACTGCTTGTCCAGCATAGTTAATTGAAAGCATTAGAACAAGTACTAGCATTGATGCAGGGAACCAAATATACATTCTATCTCTTAATATAGTAGGGTCTAGCGCCTTGTTAATAAGAGTTCCAAGTGATGGCACTCCTGGTGGTAAACCGAAGTTAAGGAATGTAAGTCCGATTTCAATTCCCATATTTCCTGCTAAGTCTAAGATAGCACTAATTATAAGAATTGAACTGATATTTGGTAAAATTCCACCAAACATTATCTTCCATGCAGGTGTTCCCATTGTTTTAGAAGCACTTATATAATCACGTCTTCCTTCAGAAAGAGCTTTTGATCTTACAAGTCTTGCAATACCTACCCAATAGAATACACTCATGATGAATACGAATGTAACCATATTGTATGAAGGAACTAATGTTACGAATACTATGATAAGCATAAGAATTGGTAATACTTGGATAAAGTCTATAATTCTCATGATGATATTATCTACGATACCACCATAGTATCCGATAATTAAACCAACAATAATACCTATTACATTAGTTAAAACTGTTACTGATGCACCGATTATTATTGAGTTTCTAGTTCCAAGGAAAAGTTGTCCTAAAAGAGATCTACCAGCTTGGTCAGTTCCTAAAATATATCCACCTTCGCCAGGTCTTAGGAATGAATCCATTAGGTTAACTTTCATTACTTCTTCTACGTTGAAGAACATACTTCCTATAAATACTGTTAAAATTATCAAAGTTAAAACTGCAAGTGAAAATGTTGCTAATTTATCTTTTTTAAATTCCCTAACAATTACTTTAAAAGCACTTGGAGTTACATTTTCCTTATGTTGGGAAGCATCTTTTTTAATTTCTTTTTCTTTACTCATTTTCTCACTCCCCCTATTATTCTATTCTTATTCTTGGGTCAACTATACTCATAATGATGTCTGATAACAAACTTCCTAATAGAGTCATAAAACCAAAAATCATAATTAATGTAGTCAATACTGAATAATCTCTTGATCCAATAGCTTCCATGAATAATTTTCCCATTCCTGGATAACCAAAGATTGTTTCCATAAATACTGAACCTGAGATAAGTCCTGTCAATGTGAAACCGAAGAATGCAGCTATAGGTAAAAGAGAATTTCTAAAGATATGATGTGTATATACTTTATCAATAGGTACTCCCTTGCTTCTTGCAGTTCTTACATAGTCTGAACCTTTAGCATCTATAATTTCATTTCTTAAGTATTGAACTGTTCCTGTTGTTGCTATTAAAGCATAACAGATTGCAGGTAACAACATATGTCTTAATCTACTTATTACATAGGCGAAGCCTGTAACACCAGGATCAACTGAATCTGACGCAGGGAACCAATGTAATGTGTAAGCAAATAATAAAATCATAAGCAAGTAGAAAATAAAGCCCGGAATCGCATAAGTTACGAAGTTATACAATGTAACAGCTTTATCAAATTTACCTCCACTATATCTACCGGAGAAAATACCAAGTGGTAATGCTAAAGCATATAAGAAAGTTACACAAAGTAATGATAACCAGAAAGTATTTCCAACTCTTTGTCCTAAAAGTGTAGATACTGGTAATTTAAATGAATAGCTTATACCAAAATCACCTTTAAACATATTTGTAACCCATCTCCAATATTGTTGATACCATGGGTCATAGAAACCATATTTTATTCTTAATGCTTCTATTTGCTTTGGATCTGTTGTAGGATTTATTTGTCCTGTAAATGGATCACCTGGCATTAACTTAGCTAAAATAAATACTATAATACTTAATATTACTAATTGAGGTATCATTAGAAGGAATCTTCTTAATATTGTTTTCCACATACTATTTTACCTCCTTCTTTGCTACATAATGAGTATCTGTAAGTTTAACCAAATCAAATACTTTTCCTTTTTCATCATAGTAGTCTTTTTCTAATTCTTTATATTCTTGTTCTACTCTAATTCTATTTGCGATTAATTGTTCCTTAAGTCTTGGATCAGTTTCAGGAATAGCTGCAATTAATCTCTTAGTGTAGATATGTTGTGGATCTCTATAAATGTCTTCCTTTGTTCCTCTTTCAACAAGTCTTCCTCTGTACATAATGTTTATGTAATCACACATATGTTTTACAACCCCAAGGTCGTGAGAAATGAAAAGATAAGACAATCCCATATCTTTTTGAATTTTTTTCATAAAGTTCAAAACTTGTGCTTGAACTGAGAGGTCAAGGGCTGAAACAGGTTCGTCAGCAATGATAAGTCTAGGATTTAAACTTATTGCTCTGGCAACCCCGATTCTTTGTCTTTGACCACCGGAAAATTCGAATGAATATTTATATAATGCATCTTCCGGCATACCAACTATATCTAAAAGTTCTAAAACTCTTTTTCTTTCTTCTGTTACAGTCATTTTTTCAAAGTTTCTTAAAGGTTCTGCAATGATGTCAATAACTCTCTTTTTAGGGTCTAAACTCGCCATATTATCTTGGAAAATCATTTGAACATCTCTTGTAAACTCTTTATCTTTTCTTATCATTTTTTTAGTAAGAGGTTTACCTTCAAAAATAACTTGTCCACTTGTAATTTTTTCAAGACCTATTATTGCTTTACCGATAGTACTTTTACCACTACCACTTTCCCCGATAAGTCCATAAGTTTTTCCTTTTTCGATTACCATATCTACACCATCAACAGCTAGTACATGGTCAATTATCTTATTGAAAAAACCGCCTCTTATTGGATAGTGAACCTTAAGGTCTTTAATTTCTAAAAAGCTCATTAATTACCCTCCTTTTCATCAAAATGGAAGTTCTTATAGCAAGTACATCTTACAAAATGTCCAGGTCCAACTTCGTGCATTGTAGGATTTTCTTCATGTTCTGCATCACTTATCCAAGGAATTCTAGATTTGAATCTACAACCTTGTCTTGGTAAGTTCTTAAGTGAAGGAACCATTCCTTGAATTACATATAAGTCTTCATCATCAGCATCCATTTGAGGAATACTATTCAATAGACTTCTAGTATAAGGATGTTTTGGATTTGTAAATAAATCTAAAACTGGTGCTTCTTCAACTATTTGTCCTGCATACATTACACATACTCTATCTGCAAGTTGTGCAACAACTCCTAAATCGTGAGTGATTAAGATAATTCCTGCATTAATTTCCTTTTGAATTTCAACTAAAAGGTCTAAGATTTGTGCTTGAATTGTTACGTCAAGCGCTGTTGTAGGCTCATCCGCAATAATAATCTTAGGTTTACAAGCAAGAGCGATTGCAATAATAACTCTTTGTCTCATACCACCTGATAATTCATGTGGGTATTGTCTTGCAACACGAGGTGGATTAGGAATACCTACTTGTTCAATCAATTCTAAAACTCTAGCTTTTCTCTCTTCAGCATTCATTTTTGTATGATAAATCAAACCTTCCTCGATTTGTTTCCCTATTCTTTGTAAAGGATTTAGTGATGAAAGCGGATCTTGGAAAATCATTCCAATGCCTTCTCCTCTAATTTCATTAAAATCTTTTTCTGACAAACCTACTAAATTTTTTCCTTCAAACAAAATCTCTCCTGTTGAACGAGTGAAGTTCGGATTATGTAACCCCATTATTGTAGTAGCTAAAGTCGATTTACCACAACCACTTTCACCTACTATAGCTAGTATTTCATCAGAGAATAATTTCATATTAACGCCATCTACTGCGTCAAAATAATCATCACGGATTCTAAAACTTGTGTGTAGATCTTTAATTTCCAAAAGTAATTCTTTTTGATCCATTGATTCTCTCCCCCTAACTTTGTGTTTTGGTATTATTCTCTATAAATTCATAAATACATCTTATTCATAATTAAATGAAATGCTAAAATAAAAAGGAATAAAAAATTGTAAAATAATTCCCTATAAAATAAAAATCAATTTAAAAATAAATCAATTTTCACTAATAAATGTACCTATGTTATAAATTCATCTATAATTATACAATATTTAAAATGAATAATCAAGTACCTTGAAAACATTTTTAAAGTTTAATGTTCCTAGTGATAGAGGTTTTTAATAATGTATAATTATTCATTTTTTATAATTTTTTTGTAAAAAATACAATT
>CABRGI010000069.1 GCA_902470455.1 uncultured Parvimonas sp. | reverse complement strand
GCAAAAGATGCAAGTGGATATAAATATTTTGTAAATGGTAAGTATGGTAGTGGCATTTACAAAGGTACACTATATAAAAATGGAATTAAATCTTATGGAAGAGTTTATATTGGGGACATCTTTTATGGAGAAGATGGAAAACTTGCAAATTGGTGGTATGATGACGGAGCAGCTTGGTACTTTTTCCAAAATGGTAAAAAGTATACAGGACTTGCAAAAGACGCCAATGGCGAAATGTATTTTGTAAATGGGAAATACGGAAATGGCTATGTAAATAAAATATTCTATGGAAAAGGAAAACCCGCAAACTGGTGGTTTAATGACGGAACCGCTTGGTATTTTTTCCGAAATGGTAAAAAACATACAGGACTTGCAAAAGATGCTAATGGCTATAGATATTTCGTAAATGGGAAATATGCTGAAGGATTTATAGATAATGTACTTTACAAAGATGGCTTGAAATCAAGTGGGAAAGTTTATGTGAATGGTATCTTTTATGATGAAAATACAAAACCAGCGAATTGGTGGTATGATGACGGTACGGCTTGGTATTTTTTCCAAAATGGTAAAAAATTCTCTGGCTTTGGAAAAGATGGTAATGGTAAAAGATATTTTGTAGATGGTAAATATGCCAATGGAATATATAATGATAAATTATATAAAGATGGAACTGAAAGCGAAGGAAATGTTTATGTAAATGGACTTTTTTATGGGAAAGATAAGAAGTTGGCAAATTGGTGGTATGATGACGGTACGGCTTGGTATTTCTTCCAAAAAGGTAAAAAATATACAGGACTTGCTAAAGACGGAAATGGTGAAAGATATTTTGCGAATGGGAAATATGCAAATGGATATTATGAAGGAACTTATTATAATGAAGGTGAAAAATTCAACCTTCCTGAAACTGTAAGACTAACTAATGGAATTAGAGCTTTTAAATTTTCTGATGATAAGTTTTATACAGGATGTTGGTTATATTCTGCTGCGAGTGGACTTTATAGTAAAGGAAAGTATATAACTCCAACTGATTTATTAAATTTATTACCAAAAACTGGAGATCCAAGAACTGGAGTTATGGGAGATCCTAAAGAACATTATTATCGTGATGTTTTTCCGGCAAGTTATCCAAGTGGTATGGTTCCAACTTTACAAAAGTTAGTTCCAAGCATCGAAGATTACTCAGGAGCATCTTTTGAAGATATAAAATTACAATTAGCAAAAGGACGTACTGTTCAAGTTTGGTTTACCAGAGAGATGTTATACAAAAAAGTTTATGTTGGAGGAGAATTGATTTTAGCAAGTTCCGATTATCATTCAATTTTATTGATAGGTTATGATAATACAGGTTTTTACCATATAGAATCTGTTAGTCCTAATCATATTTACCATATGAAATATGATGAATTGAAACGTGGCTACAATTGGTTTGATAAAAAAGCAATTTTATATAAATAAGAACCCCACCCTTCCACGATGCTTCGCATCGGGTGGGTACCCGGGAACCTTGTTGTTTCACAATAAATATAAGACTACTGTTTATCAGTAGTATTTATGGTGAGGTAGAGATTTTGAAAATAAATGTAGAAATAAAAAATCGAAAATATGGAATTGATTTACTTAGAATTATAACAATGTTTATGATTGTAATTTTACATGTTTTTTGGCATGGAGGAATTCTCCCGAGTGAAAAATTATATTTTGGAAGCGAAAAGTATAATATAATTTGGATTATAGAGATAATTTGTTATGTAGCTGTGAATTGTTATGCTTTAATTTCCGGTTTCGTTGGGGTAAATTCAAAAACTAAATATTCCAATATAGTTTTGTTATGGTTAAGAGTTGCCTTTTATTCTATTTTACTTTATTTACTAGCTTGTAAATGTGGAATTATAGAATATGATTACAATACTTTTATAACTTTTTGCTTCCCTGTTTTGAATTCAAAATATTGGTATTTTACAGCATATTTTGCATTGTTTTTCTTTATGCCAATATTAAATGCAGGTTTACAAAATTTAGAGTATAAGCAACTTAGAAATGCAGTTATTTTAATTATAATTGTAACTTGTATTCTTCCTTTTATATATGCAGGAGATGTTTTTCATTTCAAAAAAGGATATAGTTTTGTATGGCTTTTAGTTTTATATATAATAGGTGGTTTTATAGGAAAGTATAATCTAAATATAAAATTTTCAAAAACTTTAATGTTATTATTATTTGTTCTTTGTGTGGTTTTGGAATTTGGAAGTCTATATTTGACAAATTATATGAAATTAAAAGGCGTTGAAAAATTCAAATACTCTTTAGTTTCCTATATGTCTCCAACTATGTTACTATCAGGAATTGCATTGGTTATTTTATTTTCAAAGCTGGAATTAAGATTTTTAAGAAAGATAATTTCTTTTCTTTCACCTCTTTGTTTTTCAGTTTATTTAATACATGAGCATGATGTAATTAGAGATAAGTATATAGTCGGACAATTTGAAAAATTTTTGGATTATCCAACTAAAGAAATGTTAATTTCAATAGCAATAACAGCAATTTCTATATTCTGTATTGGAATTTTTATAGATTGTTTTAGAGAATGTTTATTTAGAGTTTTAAGATTGAAAAAATTATTTAGTTTTTTAGATAAAAATTAGGCGAAAGCCTAATTTTTTTATGTAAAATTTTGGATTTTTTGTCAAAAATATGATAAAATAAAGCTTGTATGAATGGAGGAAATATGGGCTTAAGATTTTGTCCGCTTTTTAGCGGGAGCGACGGTAATTGTTGCTTTTTAGAAGTTGATAATAAAAGATATTTAATAGATGCAGGTTTTAGTGGAAAGAAAATTGAATGTAATTTAAAACAATTGGGAATTGATCCAAGTACGATTGATTTAATATTTTTAACTCATGAACATATTGATCATATAAGAGGTGCAGGGGTTCTTTCCAGACGTTATGACATAAAAATTTGTTCCAATGTTGAAACGCTAACTGCCGGAGCGTCTAAATTAGGTAAAATTAAAGATGAAAATATTGTTGTTATCGGCACCGAAAAGAAGCACAGATTTTCTCTTTTTGATTTATATACCTTGGAAATTTCTCACGACTGTGCGAGAGGAATGGGCTTTGTTTTTAATACAGATTATGGGAAAGTAAGTCTTTTAACTGATACGGGAATTATTACAAACCATATGAAAGAAAAGATAAAGGGTTCAAAGATTTTTTATTTTGAGGCAAATCATGACTTAGAAATGCTAAAGAACGGTCCTTATGACTATAATTTGAAACAGAGAATTTTAAGTGATTTTGGACATATTTCAAATGTTACAAGTGGAAATGTACTATCAGAAGTTGTAACAGACAAATGCAAAAAGGTATATCTTGGACATTTAAGTGAAACGAATAATGAAGAAAAACTTGCTTATGACGAAGTTTTTGGGATTTTAGATAAAGAAAATGTAATTAAATATACTAATTTAGAAGTTGCAAGAAGATTTGACAACAGCAGTATAACGGAAGTGTAATATGAATATAAAAATTTTATGTGTAGGAAAGCTATCCGAAAAATTTTTTAAAGATGCCTGTGATGAATATAAAAAGAGGATTTCGGCTTTTTCAAAAATTGAAATCATTGAAATTCCGGAAGAAAAAATTTTGACACAAACGCCTAGTAAATTGGAAATTGAAAATGTATTAAAAAAAGAAGAGGGAAGAATTTTAAATAAAATTTCAGACTCCGATTTTGTTATAACTCTTGAAATTTTAGGAAAATCAGTGAATAGTGAAGATTTTTCAAAATTCTTAGAAGAAAAAATGAATGACGGAAATTCAAAATTTATATTCGTAATCGGTGGAAGTTTTGGACTTGGAGATGAAATAAAGAAAAGAAGTAATTTTAAACTTTCTTTTTCAAAATTTACACTCCCACACCAACTATTTAGAGTTGTCCTGTTGGAGCAAATCTATAGAGCTTTTAAAATTATGAATAATCAAATATATCATAAATAGGAGAAATATGGAAAATAAGGAAATAAAAGATATAATGGAAAATAGAGAGAATAATTTACAGGCTACTTGCCCTGTTCTTTTTCCAGAGAATGAAAGAGCTGATTTAAAAGATATTGAGAGGTCATAGATTAAGAGATATAGAAAAAATGTATGGTCAAAATTTGTAAAGGCGATTAAAGAATACAATTTAATAGAAGACGGAGATAAGATTGCGGTTGCAATTTCAGGCGGAAAAGATAGCTTGATTATGGCAAAACTTTTTCAAGAGCTTAAAAAGAATGGAAAAGATAATTTTGAACTTGAATTTATTGCAATGGATCCGGGTTATCATCCGTCCATAAAAGAGTTGCTTTTAGAAAATGCAAGTTATCTTGAAATTCCTCTTACATATTATCCTGCTGATATTTTTGCAGTTGCGGATAAAATTGCCGGAGATTATCCTTGCTATATGTGTGCAAGAATGAGAAGAGGCTCACTCTATGCAAAAGCTAAAGAACTTGGTTGTAACAAATTGGCATTAGGTCATCATTTTAATGATGTCATTGAAACTACAATGCTTAACTTATTATGTGCTGGAAGTTTTAAGACAATGCCACCTAAACTAAAGGCGAAAAATTTTGAAGATATGGAAATAATAAGACCTCTATATCTTATAGAAGAAGAATATATCATAAGGTGGATGAAGTCAACAGGACTTATGCCTTTAAATTGTGCTTGTATGGTTGCAGCTAAAAAAATTGGAAACAAAAGATATCAAATAAAAGACTTAATCGAAAACTTGAAAAAAGACTTTAAAAATGTCGACAGTTCAATCTTTAGAGCAGCCGAAAATGTAAATATAAATTTACTATTGGGCTACGAAATAAATGGACATAAAGTCGATTTTAACGAAAAATACGAAAATGACAATCCATTTTATGAATAGGAGAGATTATATAAATAGTTATTTAAGAATAGTGAATTATTTAATTCGCTGTTTTTTTATGGTATTTTGATGTATCTACGATACATTTTAGTTTTGCTTATTCATAAGCAAAACTATGAGATTTCTCCACTGAACTCAGCTTTGCTTCGTTTCGGTCGAAATGACGTATAAGGGGAATGTCAAAGTTTGAGTGCTAGACGTTAGTAGTAAATAAACTTCAAAAAAACTTAAAAAATATAAATATCAGTTAAAAAATAAAAATAATTTAATAAAACGGTAATTATTAATATGTTGTATAAAAAATATTTCACGTCATGTTATTATGTAAAGAAAAACTCCCAACACGTCATCTTGAGCGAAGTGAAACGAAGTCGAAAGATCTCATAAAGCTCCGAAATTTTGAATTAAATGTCTTTAGTCAATTATACCAAAATTAAATGTATGAGATTTGTATATCCAATTGTATTCAAATCAAATATTTAGATAATTTTTT
>CABRGI010000068.1 GCA_902470455.1 uncultured Parvimonas sp. | reverse complement strand
GTTATTTCAGCTCCTTTAGATATAATCAAAGTTTCCGGTGTTTCTTTATACAAAAATGCCTTAGGAATTTCTCCTTCAACTTTTGTTTTTATACGGAAAGTATTATTAAATAACACACCTTTATACTTTTCAATAACATCTAATGTATATTCTCCACTAACAAAATCTGCAATTAAAGCCTTATTTTGTGATTGCATTAAAGGAATTTCTATTTCTTCAGAAGTTTTTTTGTCTTTAGCGATTATCTTAAACTCAATTTCTTTATTATTAAGTTTTTCAGCAACATCTTTTGAAACTGTAATATCTTGAATAAAGTCTGTAGTATTATAACCATTAGTATCATACCACTCAGAACCATCCTTAGCTTTTATCTTAATTCCAGATATTTCAAAATTCTTAGTCATATTTTTAGATATGAGAATTGTATTTAAAAATTTAAAACTATTACTCTCTTCATGAACTATTCTAAGCTTCAATCCATCAGATACATTATGTCCTAAGTTTTCTTTATTTAAGATTAATCCGTCTTTTATTTCTTTCTTATGGTCATTAATTACTTTCAATCCATATTTATCAAAATCCGAATAAGAAACTGTAATTTTCTTATTATTTTTTTTATAAATAGTGACTTTTAAATCTTTTAAATTAAGCTTATCTCCTTCTTTATAAAAAGTTTTAAAACTACTGTCATCAACTCTCATATCATAAAAATTAAATTTTTTAGCTTTCAATAATGCATTTTTAATAGAAGTTGCTGTTCCAGTTGCAGTGAAAGTAGCACCACTTACTGCATCATAATCTTCCCCTTCATACCCTAATTCTTCTCTAACATATATTTTTAGCAATGTGAATATCCTGTCATGAATATTTCTCTCTCCTGTTAAATGAGATTGATCTATAGTAAGTCCCCATTTACCAAAATTATGTTTTCCAATAACTTTATCCAATGCAGCTCTATAAACTTCAACCGTTTGCTCTTTTCCTTGAGCTTCTTTCATAACCTCTCCGGCAGCAGTCCTTAATACTTCAAATTTATATATCAGAGATTCAATATTTTGCATATTTTTAATTCTGTTAATTACAGTATAGAATTTATCTTGGAATACCCCACCATCATCTATTTTTCCCGGTGCAGTTAATCCTTTTAATCTATCCAACTCTTCTTGAACAAGTTCTATATCTTCAATTTTATTGTTCTTAATAGTAACTTTTACAGGAATAGGTTTATTAGAAACAAATCCGTAACTATCTCCATAGTAAACTCCATCAGGATAATTTATATTTTTATCAAGATTTTTAACTTCTTCAGCAGATAAAAACTTAAAGATACCATCAGCTTTATCATTTACTAATACAGGGATCTCTACTACTTTCTTACTATTGTCCTTGAATATAAGTTCAACTATAATTTTCGTATTTCCTGTAGAACTTGTATCTGCATTATTTTTTATATTAATTTGAACGTCTTTAGGTAATTTTTCCAATGAGTTTCTTATTTTTTGTAATCCGATAGTTTCTCCTACTTCTACAATTATAGTCTTAGGAGAATAAATATATTTATCAGCATCACTTCCATTAGAATCTACCGCTTTTTCTAAGGCATTAACAACTGCATTTATAAAACCTTTTGATGACGTTGTAGCTCCGGAAATTGTATCAATATTTGTTGATTGATTAGAAATAATCCTACTCTCCAATAATCCTGCTTTTTGATTATCAAAATATGACTTGTCATCATTATTTTTAATTAATTCTATTTTTGTTATTTTACCACCACTAACAGTCACTTGAACTTCAAGTGAATTTGTATAGTATCCACTTGATTTTCCAATATAAACGCCGTCTTTTAAACCTTTAAAATATTTTTTTATTTGTTCGATTTCACGGCTATTTTGCCTTGGAATGTTTTGTTCAGTTTCTTCAGGTATATTAATATCAGGACTGTTATTTCCGTTACTTGCTTTTCTTAAAGCATCTTTTACAGCATTCAATATTCCCCTACTAGAAACAGTTGCACCGGATACTGTATCAATATTGCTGCTACCGTTTATAACTTTATTTAGCACACTTTTTGCCCAAGTGAAATATGGATAATCATCACTATGACTTATAACTCTTGCATCATATATTACTCCATTTTTTATGGAAATTGAAACCTTGATTGGTCCATTATATCCATATCCTACACCGATAAATGTACCGTCTTTTAAATTATTTCTGTTAAATCCGACTTTACCAGCAATGGCTGAAGTTTGTTTTGCAAACAACTTTGCTTTTTCTCTATCTCTTAATTCTTTATTTTCCTTTTCAAGATTCGTAGCTACATCACTTGTTTTTGCTCCAGCTTGAACAAGAGCTTTATAAACAGCTACTTTAATCGCATCGGAAGTAACTGTTGCTCCAGAAATTGAATCAACATTAAATGTGTTTTTTTCTACAATGGTTTTTAAAATTTTTTTTGCCATTTCATAATATTCATCTGTTTCACTATGTGAAAGCACCTCAACTGAAAAAATTTTACCTTCTTTAATTACAACTTTTACTGTTACAGTACCTTCATAACCTTCGGCACTGGCAGTATATTCTCCATCTTTCAATTCATTTGGAGACTTTACACTATCAAGTTTTGTAGTTTCATTTATTCTGTGTCTTTGTTTATCAGAATAAAGACTATTATATACAGTGTAACCTATTCCAGCTGTTGTAATACAAAAAACAAATAAACCGGCAATAATACTATTTTTTTTCATAAATTCCCCCAATATTTATTTTGTTAAATTTATAAATTTGTCACTTATTTATAAATATAACAATAGACATTATCAATTCTACTAAAATTAATAATTTTTTTCAACTAAAAACAACAATTTTAATATAAAAATTTCTTATCAATTAATTTGATATAAGTATAAAATATCTTTATTTGCATATTTTTTCTGATTGCTTAATTGATTATATTTTAAAATCATTTTATATTTTGATATTTTTTATCAAATTTATTTGTTATTAAGTGTAATTATACTTAATTTATTATAGATTTTTATTTATTAATAATTTTAATTAAAAATTTAGCACAAAAAAGACATAGTTTCAATGAATTATTTGAAACTATGCCTTTTTTAATCAGCAATAATTATTTATTTTAAATTTTTTTGAACCAAAATATATATTAATATAGAATAAACAATTACTAAAAGTCCTTGTAAATCATAATACAAATTATTTTTTATAAAAGCATCATTTATAAATGTCAAAACAAAATCAAATATTCCAAAAAATATAATATAGTTTCTTTTGGGCAATTTCCCAATTTTCCTTGTTCTTACTTGATTTTTTAGTTCTAAAACCATATATTCCCGAATCGAACTTTGGAGGAAATACCTTCATAATAATCCCTCCTGAGATAAATACGATTGCTACAATATAAGTCATAATAAAACCTCCAATCTATATTATCAACATAAATTATATCTACTAATTTCTAATCTTTTTTTGAAATAATTTCTTCCATATACATTGCTTTTGTTGATAAATGTGCATATTTATTATCCACAAATTTGACAATTAAAAATGCCAAAAACATCGTAAATAAACCAATACCAAATCCAATCAAATCAATCCCTTTTAAATTAGGGATAGCTATATTGACCAATAATATTGAGAGGATAAACATTAAAATAGGAAAACCATATAAGAAAATAGAATATTTTAATACAATATTACTATCAACCCCTATCTTTACACGGTCTCCAACTTCAGCATCCAATGTATTTTTCATAACTATATGCATAGTAGGTGTTGGACAACCTCCACAAGTTTTACAGGTTCCTTTACACCCACTTATCCTTGAAATCAAAACCTTACATTTATCTTCAGGTAAAATTTTAGTTATATATCCTACTTGTTCCATAATATCAAATCCTTTACTACTTCTGATGTAATAATAAGTCCCATAGTTGAAGGAATAAAACTTATACTTGATGGTGTTGATTTTCTAATTATATCAGATTCAATTTTTTCTCCTATTGAATTCTCATCAGAATAAACACATTTTAAATTTTTTACTCCGAGTTTTTTTAATTCCCTTCTAATAACTCTCGCAAGAGGACAGCCTGATGTTTTATAAATATCTGCTACTTTAAATCTTGTAGGATCTAATTTGTTACCAGCTCCCATAGAACTAATTACTTTTATATTGTTCTCAAAACAATACTTTATTAAATAAATTTTTGAAGTAATTGTATCTATTGCATCTATTACATAATCATAATATTTCAAGTTAAATTTTTCAATATTATCTTTGTCTAGTTTTTCTTTGAATATATTTACTTTTATATCAGGATTTATAAGTTCTATTCTCTTTTTCATTTCATCTACTTTGTATTTTCCAATATTATCTAACATAGCATGAATTTGTCTATTTACATTAGTTATGTCAATGATATCAAAATCTACAAGTGAGATTTCTCCTATTCCACATCTACAAAGCGATTCAACTGCAAAACTTCCTACTCCACCAATTCCAAATACAATAACTTTAGAATTTTTTAAAATTTCAAGTGAATCCTTCCCTATTAGACTTTCAGTTCTTGAATAAATATTATTTTCCAATTTTTAAATTTAACTCCTCAAGATGTCCTTCTGATACAATACATGGTGCATCTGTTAATAAATCAGATGCTGATTGCGTCTTTGGAAATGCTATTACATCCTTTATATTGTTTGTACCCGCTAACAGCATAATCAATCTATCAAGTCCAAATGCAAGACCGCCATGTGGTGGTGTTCCATATTTTAAAGCCTCAAGTAAAAATCCAAATTTTATTTCTGTTTCCTCTTTACTTAGTCCTAAAGCTTTAAACATTTTATTTTGTAAATCTGAATTATTAATTCTAATAGAACCACCGCCAAGTTCATTACCGTTTATTACTATATCGTAGGCTTTTGCATAAACTTTTTCAGGATTGCTTTCCAAGTATTTAATATCTTCATCTTTTGGATGAGTAAACGGATGATGTTTTGAAACATATCTTTTTTCTTCTTCATCGTATTCAAAAAGTGGAAAATCTACAATCCAGCATAAATTATATTCATTAGGATTTAATAAGTTCATTTCCTTTGCTATAACACATCTTAACGCTCCTAATGAGTTTAAAACAATATCATTTTTATCTGCAAGAATTAAAATTAAATCGTCATTTTCTGCTTCCATTTTTTCTTTTATATTACTAATAATTTCTTCGTTTAAAAACTTTGAAATTGAAGAAGTAACTTCTCCATTAGCAATTTTTATCCAAAATAAATTTTTTGCCCCATAATCTCTAATTGAATCAATCAATTTATCAATTTTCTTTCTTGTATATTCCTTTGAATATTTTCCAATTGAAATTGCTCTTACACTTCCACCTGAAGCAATTGCATTTT
>CABRGI010000067.1 GCA_902470455.1 uncultured Parvimonas sp. | reverse complement strand
AAAAATAATCTTATAATAAGACTTTTTAATATAAAAAATATAGATATAAATTTTCACGAAAGCAATTACAGTATTACAAGCAATAAAGATGAAATAAAAATCACTTTGGAATTAGAAAGTGGAATAATTGAAAACAATATAAAAGCTAAAGTTTTTAAATCAAAATATGACAACAAAATTTTTAAAGATTCTTCAAATTTAAATGAAAATTTTGTTCTTATAATAAAAAATAACAAAATAATAAAAGAAAATTTACTCCTTTTATTAAACTTAATCTAATAATGTTAAGTTCTAAACAATCCTTTAATTTTTTTATAATTTGTTGTATAATAGTATTGGAGGTTGTTATGTAGTTAGGGTTTTATTTTAGGAGTTTGCTATGGATGTTGGAGACAAAATATTTTATCCTATGCATGGAGCAGGATTAATAAAAAGCTTAGAAATCAAAAATTTCGGCGATAATTGTGAGAGATTTTATGTTATTGAACTCCCTTTTGAGCAAAATTTACAAATTTTTATTAAAGAAAAAGATATTAGTAAATTTGAATTTAGAGAGCTCGTAAACGAAGATACCCTTGATAAAGTTTACAATTATATTAATAATGAGAAATGCCCTATGCCAAATAATTGGGTACAAAGGTATAAAGAAAATACACAAAAGCTTAAGTCTTCTGATATTTTCGAAATAGCTTATGTTTTCAAAGGATTGGCAGTTAGAAATGAGAAAGGTAAACTTTCTCTAAAAGAATTATTTATGTTAAACCTTGCAAAGCGAATTTTAATTTCAGAATTTGTAATGGTAAGTGGTTTTTCAAAAAACAAAATAAATAAAATTATAGATTATTCTATAGAACATTAGGAGGAAAGTATGTATAAAGTTTTAAGGTACTTGACCTTTGTTTTTGGTGGGCTTATTGGGATTTTATTAGCCTACGGAGTTGGTCAAGTTTTTGAGTTACGTTTAAGTAACCCTGTTATAGTTTCGATTTATTCGGTTTTTGCAATTATTTTTGGTATTATTTTTTATTTATTATTCCCCGCAATTTTAAAGAAACTAACAGGTAATTTTGATGTTATGATTAAAAAAGCTCAAAAGACACCAACTTCAGATTTTGTTATCGCAATCTTGGGACTTATAGTTGGTCTTGTTATAGCTTTCTTAATTTCATTACCTATTTCAAATATAAAATTTCCGGTTATCGGAAATTTATTGAGCGCAACAATTAGTATTTTTATATACGTTGCACTCGGATTTGTAGGAATTAAAATTGCAGTAGATAAAAAAGAAGAAATCTTGAAATTCAAAATTTTTTCAAGAGAAAAATCCAACAAAAAAGGGCATTCTTGCCCTAAAATATTAGATACTTCTGTTATTATTGACGGAAGAATTTACGATATAGTAAAAACAGGTTTTGTAGAGGGCCCAATTATAATTCCGATGTTTATGGTTAAAGAATTGCAATATATTGCCGATTCTGAAGATCCAAATAGAAGACAAAGAGGAAGACGTGGTCTTGATATTTTAGATTTATTACAAAATGAAAAAGATATCGAAATAAAAATAATTGATAAAGATTATAAAAATATTAAGGAAGTAGATCATAAACTTTTAAAATTGACAGAAGATTATAATGGTAAATTAATTACTAATGACTACAATTTGAATAAAGTTGCTTCGCTTCAAAAAATTTCTATACTCAATGTAAACGAGCTTGCACTTGCAGTTAAACCAGTTGTAATTCAAGGAGAAAAACTTATTGTTGAAGTTATAAACCGTGGTAAAGAACCTGAACAAGGTCTTGGCTATCTTTCTGACGGAACTATGATTGTAGTTGAAGACGGAAAGGATTATATTGGACAGACAATAGAAACAACAGTAACGAGTATATTGCAAACTCCTGCAGGCAAGATGATATTTACAAGAAAGAATTTAAAATAAGTAATAAATTTATTTCAAATGAATTGATTTCAACATACTTTTTTATATAAACCAAAGTATGTTAATTATAAAAAATTTATTGAAAGGAGAAATTTATGAACGAAAGAATCTACAAATCAACTTCTTTTCAATTTGTAAAAGAATTGGTAATGTTAGTTATTGCTTGTGCATTTTTAGGCTTTATTTTACATTTCTTTGTCCAACTATATGTTAATGTTATAGTAGTAGCGATTGTAGGCATTGTATCATTGTATTTTACACTTAGCGACAGAAAATTATATGTTAAAGTTACTGATGAAACTCTAACAGTAATAAAGGGCAAAAAAATTGATGAATATAATATTGAAGAATGTGCAATGAAAGCTAGAATAAAAAATAATGATATTCTAACTTTATATGTAACTGATTCAAATGATAATACTAAAAGTTATGATCTTTCATTATTAGGTTATAAACAATTTGAAAAGCTCATTGAAGATCTTACTATTATCGGAGATAAATCAGAACCAATTACGCTTAAAGCGGAATAATTTATAGGAGGGACATTATGGATAATATTTCACAAATGATTAAAAACATGGGAGTTATGGCTTATATAATTCCTGCAGTTTTAATAGTTTATGTTATCGGAATTGTAATTTGGATGAAAAAGAGAAAACAAGGATATGAAAAATGGCTTTCAGATCATCCTGATGCGGTTAAAATTTATTTATCTACAAGTTTTAGCCCAATCACTTCAAAATCTCTTGTAGGAAGAATTTTAAGTCCAAATGCTTATCCGCAAATTGCTTATGAAGGAACTAAGTCTGTAATTTATGCATTACCGGGAACTGTTGATGTTGAACTTACTTACAGTTATACAAGACCCGGAATACTACATAAAAATGTAACTACAACTTGGGGTCCTACAAAACTTTCACTTGAAGTTGAAAAGGGAAAAACTTATTTATTATCTTTTGATAAGGAAGAAGAAACTTTTAAATTAAATGTTGAAAGATAATTAGAAAAACTAAAAACTTCGACAATTATGTCGAAGTTTTTTTTAACAAAATCTCATTCGATTAGGATTTATATCTTTCTCTTTTTCGTAAAATTTTAAAATTTCGATACCATTTTCCAAAATCAATTTTTCAATTAATGCTTTATCTTCAATATTATAAAACAAAATACTTATTCCGCAACAGTGATCTTCCGTTTTAGGAGTTGGTGCTATTGTGCATTTTATTCCATTTTGTTTCATTAATTGATAAAGCTCCTGACCGTTTTTAGTATCCTTAAAGAAAATATAATATAACATTAGCTTAACATCTCGATGAATGCACCAATTCTTGTTTTTAGTTGTTCACTATCTGCATCTGTATAGTCTGTTTCAATTCCAAGAACAGGAATTTTAGCTTCTTTCAAAGCCTTTTCAACTATTGTTCCCTCTGTATCATAAAGAGTACAGAACTTCAAGTTTACATCTATAACTCCATCAATATTATATTCTTTAACCAATCTAATTATATCATCAACTCTTTCTGTATTCGGAGTAAAACATGCACAGTTGATACTTCCTAAATATCTACGAGTTAGATTTTCAACCATTTCATCAATTGTATTTCCGTTTTCATCTACTAAATGTTCAGAATATCTATTGCCTGTACACATTTCTTCACAGACAATCATTCCCCCTATATTTTCAACTATTTGATGAATCTTCCAGTTTGGAATTGAAAGTGGAGTACCGGTAAGTAAAATTCTCTTTGTACCCTTATTAAATACACTTACATTATTCTTTGCTCTTTCTTCAAGTTCATCACAAAGTCTATTTACTTGAGCAGTAAATCTTACAGGGTCATCATAGAATGCTATTTGTGTAATTAAGAGTACATCTCTTCCTGAAATAGGTACATTTTCAAGTTTTCTAAAACTATTTAGTCTTTGTAATGCTTTTCTCTTATTATTTAAAGTTACAATTGCATTTTTCAAACTTTCTTCTGTAATTTTATTTCCAGTCAATTTTTCTAATTCAGCCATATAGCCTTCTATTTCTTCTTTCCATTTAACAAAGTCTTTTTCTCTCTTCATTTGTGGAATATCCATTATATACATTGGAGCATCTTTTGCTAATATTTCCCAAGCTTTTTTCTTTCCGTCACAAGTTGTTTCTCCAACGAATAAATCGGCAATTCTAAAGAATGGACAAGTTCTGTCAAATCTTGCTCCCAAAGATGCTTTAATCAATGGACAAGTTGATGTTGGAAGCACTTTTTCTCCACCTGGAACCCAAAATTGAGATCCGCTACATAGCCCTGTCGCAATAGCACCAGCTGCAACTACAACTTCATCAGGAACATGGATACAGAAAGAGCCTACAACTTTCCCACCCTTCTTTTGAAATTCAATAAGTTCTGCAGGTCTAATTCCGTGAATTTCTGCAACTACCATATTGAAATAATCCATACTCTCAGGTCTGTTTTCTTGACTTAAAAAAACATCTCCAAATGCAACAGGTAAAACTTCGCATAAAATATCATGAGTATTAACGTCCATATCTAATTCTTCCCACATTTTTCTGTAATCAGCCATTTTTTGCCTCCTAAAATAAATTTTTATTTATTACCATAGGGACAATCTTGAAATACAATATCTAATTTCTCTTCTTTTTCTTGATTATACTTCTCTTTTAAAAATTCATAACCACTACTTTTATAAGTCTTAAAAACTTCTCCAAGACAAAAATTTTCTATGATTTTATAGTCCTTATATTTTTTATCAATATCGTCCAAAATCTGAATTGCTCTTGGAATATATAGTTTCTGCCTTTTTTTATCTACATCTTTAAAATTAGATAAAATTCTATCAATCATATTATTTTTTTCTTCCAAAGAGAAAATAAATTGAGTATAAAATTCGACTTCGTATAAAAATTTGGAGTCAATATCGGTTTTAGAAAGTTTTTCCAATTTTGAAGAAATATTTTTAGATAATTCAACGGCTTTTAAAAAACTTTTTTTAGAAAAATCTCGCTTATAGACTTCCCCTACTCTATTTTTTAACTCTTCCAAATTTTTGTCATAGAAAAAAATCTTATCTTTTAAATTTTCTTTTAAAATTTTTAAAAGCAAAGGACAGGAATTATCTACAACAATCAATTTTGCATTATAAAGCAAAGGGCATTTTTTTGTCATAGCATAAGTGAAAGTCGAATCAATTATGCTACACAAATCTTTTTCGTTTGAATATTCTAATATGTATTTATCTACACCATCTAAGGGTAGAGGCACTAAGTCAAAACCGTAAAATATCTCTTTCGGAACGGTTCTTCCCAAGTAACCTATTATGTATCTTTCATTCTCCAAGCCCATTATTGTCTCTACAAAAGCATTTCGCCTAAGTTCTAATACTTCTTCTCTCAAATTTTCCATAACTATCATTTATATTTAATCATATCTCCTCATTTCATACTCATTATTATTATATATATTTTCAAGAATTTCTATGATAAAATAACTTTTAGCTTTGTATCCGACTATTTTTAACACTCACCTCCAACACAAAAATTTACTATTATCATTTAGTCAAACACAATAC
>CABRGI010000066.1 GCA_902470455.1 uncultured Parvimonas sp. | reverse complement strand
CAATACTTCCCTCAATTTTAATTAAGCCAGCTTCATCTTTAGGACTCTTAGCTTTTTTGTGTTTAGTTTGAATGTTAACTCCTTGAACTATTACTCTATTTTCTTTAACTAAAGTTTTTAATACTTTACCAGTTTTTCCTTTATCTTTTCCTGCAATTACAATAACAGTATCTCCAGATTTTATTTTCATTCTAACACCTCCTATTATAATACTTCAGGTGCAAGAGATATAATTTTCATAAAGTTACCAGCTCTAAGCTCTCTTGTAACTGAACCGAAAATTCTTGTACCAACTGGGTTCTTATCATCTTTTATAATTACTGCTGCATTATCATCAAATCTAATGTAGCTTCCATCATTTCTTTTTATGCTATTTGTTGTTCTAACAATTACCGCTTTAACAACGTCACTTTTCTTAACAACTCCACCTGGTGTAGCACTTTTAACAGTACAAACTACTATATCGCCAACTTTTGCATATTTCTTATTAGTACCACCAAGTACTCTGATAACAAGAAGTTCTTTAGCGCCAGAGTTGTCAGCAACTTTTAAACGACTTTCTGTTTGAATCATACGATACTCCTTTCCAGATGAAAATTATTTTACTCTTTCAAGTATCTCAACAAGTCTCCATCTCTTTTCTCTTGAAAGAGGTCTTGTTTCCATAATTTTAACTCTATCACCAATTAAACATTCATTATTTTCATCATGTGCTTTAAATTTTGTAGTCTTTTTCATTTGTTTTTTATAAAGTGGGTGAGAAACAAATGTTGCAACTTCAACAACAATTGTCTTGTCCATTTTATTAGAAACTACATTTCCTATTATGACTTTTCTACTATTTCTTTCCATATAGTATTAAGCCTCCTTTCCAGCATTAAGCTCACGTTCTCTGATAATAGTCTTAACACGAGCTATATCTTTTCTAATGCCACCAATTCTCATAGGATTCTCTAATTGTCCAGTGGCTAATTGAAAACGTAAATTAAATAATTCTACTTTTAAATCTTTTAATTTTGCTTGTAAATCACTATCATTCATTTGGCGAATTTCTTTAATTTTCATTAGCTTCACCTTCCTTCATCTCACGAGTTATAAATTTAGTCTTTACAGGTAGTTTGTGAGCAGCAAGTCTCATAGCTTCTCTAGCTACTTCAACAGGAACTCCACTCATTTCAAATAATACTCTACCTGGTTTAATAACTGCTACCCAGTATTCAGGAGCTCCTTTACCAGAACCCATTCTTACTTCAGCAGGCTTTTTAGTAACAGGCTTATCAGGGAATACTTTAATCCAGATCTTACCGCCTCTTTTTATATATCTTGTCATCGCACGTCTTGCAGATTCAATTTGGTTTGCAGTCATCCAGCAAGGTTCTAATGCTTGAATCGCATAATCTCCATAAGAAATTGTATTTCCTCTTAGAGCTTTACCAGTCATTCTGCCTCTATGAACTCTACGATATTTTACTCTCTTAGGCATTAACATAGACTCTTTCCTCCTTCCGGCAACTAAGCTTCTTTCTTAGCACCAGTTTTATTAAATCTTTTCTTATTGTCTTTCTTGTTTCTTCTTTCTTTTTTTGCAGGTTTTTCTTCAATAACTGCAGCTTTCATTCCTGGAAGAACTTCACCTTTGTATAACCAAACTTTTACACCTAATTTTCCATAAGTTGTATCTGCTTCAGCAAATCCATATTCAATATCAGCTCTTAAAGTTTGTAGAGGAATTGTTCCTTCAGAATATCCTTCAGTTCTTGCCATATCAGCTCCACCAAGTCTTCCAGAAACAGCAGTTTTAATTCCTTTTGCTCCTGCTTTTAGTGATCTTTGCATAGCTTGTTTCATAGCACGTCTGAAAGATACACGTCTTTCTAATTGTCCTGCAATGTTTTCAGCAACTAATTGAGCACTTAAGTCAGGTCTCTTAACTTCTTCAACATTAACAATTACTTTTTTACCAGTTAATTTTTCAATCTTAACTCTTAATTCTTCAACACCAGCACCTGATTTTCCAATTACCATTCCAGGTTTAGCAGTAAACACTGTTACCTTTACTCTATTTGCTGATCTTTCTATTTCAACTTTTGGTACTCCTGAAAGAGCTACCTCTTTTTTAACAAGTTTACGAATATTGTGGTCTTCTACTAATAAATTACCAAATTCTTTTTTATCGGCAAACCATCTTGAGTCCCAATCTTTTATTATTCCAACTCTTAACCCATGAGGATTAACTTTTTGACCCATTTTTTATCCTCCTTATACTATCTTTCTGCTACCGTTACACCAATATGACTTGATCTTTTCAAAATTGGGTAAGCTGAACCTTTAGCCTTTGGTCTCCATCTTTTCATAACTGGAGCATCATTTGCATAAGCTTCTAATACATAAAGGTCTTTTCTATCTAAATTATGATTATTTTCTGCATTAGCAACAGCTGATTTTAATACCTTTTCTAATAATCTAGCACCCGCTTTAGGAGTGAATCTTAGAATAGATAAAGCTTCATCTACATGCTTTCCTCTTATTTCTCTACAAATAAAGTTTACTTTAAGAGGTGAAATTCTTTGATATTTTGCAATTGCTTTAGCTTGCATGTTATCTCCTCCTTATCTATTATCTTACTTTACTATTTTTTTCGTTTTTGCCAACATGACCCTTGTAAGTTCTAGTTAAAACGAACTCTCCAAGTTTATGTCCTACCATATCGTCAGTAATATATATTGGTAAGTGCTTTCTTCCGTCATGAACAGCTATAGTATGTCCAACAAATTGTGGAAAAATTGTACTTCTTCTTGACCAAGTTTTTACAACTTTTTTTTCATCTGCACTATTTAATGCATCTATTTTCTTTAAAAGATGATCATCACAAAATGGTCCTTTTTTAAGAGATCTACCCATTTGTTTTCCTCCTTAATTAGTTTTTAGTTCTTCTTCTTACTATGAACTTATTAGACTTTTTATTTTTCTTTCTAGTCTTAAGTCCTAAAGCTGGTTTACCCCAAGGAGTTGAAGGTGCTGGACGTCCAACAGGAGTTCTACCTTCCCCACCACCGTGAGGGTGATCTACTGGGTTCATTGCAGATCCTCTAACATGAGGTCTCTTACCCATATGTCTTGATCTTCCCGCTTTACCGATAGTTATAAGTTCATGACTTAAATTACCAACTTGTCCAACAGTAGCTCTACATTCTAAATGAACTAATCTAAATTCACCTGAAGGTAATCTTAATTGTGCAAATTTTCCTTCTTTACCCATTAATTGAGCTTCAGATCCCGCACTTCTTACAAGTTGTCCACCTTTACCAGGTTTTAACTCAACATTATGAACATTTGTACCAACAGGAATGTCTTTTAATTTTAATGCATTACCGATTACGATATCTGCATTTTCTCCTGATTCAATTTTATCTCCAACTTTTAATCCTTCTGGAGCTAAAATATATCTCTTTTCTCCATCTAAATAGTGGATTAATGCTATATTAGCAGTTCTGTTTGGATCGTATTCGATTGAAGCAACTTTTCCAGGTACTCCATCTTTATTTCTTTTAAAATCTATTATTCTATATTTTCTTTTAGCACCGCCACCTCTATGTCTAACGGTAACTCTACCTAATGAATTTCTTCCGCCTGATTTTGATAAAGAAACTAATAATGACTTTTCAGGTTTAGTCTTAGTTATTTCATCAAAAGTTAAAACGCTCATTCCACGTACACCAGCAGAAGTTGGTTTATACTTTCTAATAGCCATTAATATTACCTCCTATATTAAATACTTTCAAAAAATTCAATTTCTTTTGAATCTTCTGTAAGAGTAACAATGGCTTTTTTCCAATCAGGTCTTTTGCCAACATTAGCTCCCATTCTTTTTTTCTTACCAGTAATATTCATTGTATTTACTTGTTTAACTTTTACACCAAAAATTGTTTCTACGGCTTTTTTAATTTCTGATTTATTAGCCCTAATATCAACTTTGAAAGTGTATCTTTTTGATTCCATATTTTCCATTGAACGTTCAGTTACAACTGGTTTAATAATAATATCATATGCTGTCATTATGCATACACCTCCTCAATTTTTGATAAGGCATCTTTTACGATTACAAGATTATCAAATCTCATTAAATCATAAACATTCATATAATCTACAACAACAGTTTCAACTTTTGGAAGGTTAGCGAATGATTTTACAATCATTTCATTTCCTTCAGGTAAAACTATCATAGTTTTTGTTTCTAAACTTAAATTTTTCAAAATTTCTTTTGCTTTTTTAGTGCTAAATGCATCAACTGTTAAAGCATCTAAAATTCTTAATTCTCCTTCAAGAACTTTTGAAGTAAGAACTGATCTCATAGCAAGTCTTCTTACTTTTTTAGGAACTGAGTATCTGTAGCTTCTTGGCTTTGGTGCGAATACTACTCCGCCACCCTTCCATTGAGGAGCTCTTATACTACCTTGTCTAGCACGACCAGTACCTTTTTGTCTCCAAGGCTTTCTTCCACCTCCACGTACTTCCGCACGAGTCTTAGCAGATTGAGTGCCTTGTCTTCTATTAGCTAAATGGTTCTTTACTACTTCATAAACAACATGTTCATTAACTTCAATACCAAAAATAGCTTCGTTTAATTCTATATCACCAACAACTTCTCCAAGTTGGTTATAAACATTAACCTTAGGCATTATTTATCCTCCTTAAACTATCTTTTAACCGCTTCTCTAACTGTTACTAAACCGCCTTTAGGTCCTGGAATAGCACCTTTTACAAGAATTAGGTTCTTTTCAACGTCAACTTTTACAACAACAAGATTTTGAACAGTACTCTTTTCATTTCCCATTTTTCCACTTGCTTTTCTTCCTTTAAGTACTCTACCTGGATAAGTACCAGCGCTTCTAGCACCGGCTACTCTATGAGATTTAGAGCCGTGTCCTTCAGGACCTCTTCCGTAATTCCATCTCTTAATAGCACCTTGAGTACCTTTACCTTTTGAAGTTCCGATAACATCAACTTTATCTCCCTCAGCAAATAAGTCAACTTTAATTTCTTGTCCAGTTTCAAAAGTTTCGCCTTCGTTTAATCTAAATTCTCTTACAAATCTCTTATATCCAACACTTACTTTGTCAAAATGTCCTTTAAGAGGCTTTGTAACCTTCTTTTCTTTTTTGTCTACATATCCACATTGGATTGCATTATAGCCATCATTTTCAACAGTTTTTACTTGTGTAACGAACATAG
Source organism: uncultured Parvimonas sp. (assembly GCA_902470455.1). GTDB lineage: Bacteria > Bacillota > Clostridia > Tissierellales > Peptoniphilaceae > Parvimonas. The sequence continues at coordinate 306 of CABRGI010000066.1, read as the reverse complement.
GGCCCGCTTCAACAACTGTTACCGGAATAACTGAACCGTCTTCAGCAAAAATTTGAGTCATTCCGATTTTCTTACCTAAAATACTCTTCATTGAGTACACCTCCTATTACTTACAGCGGATTGATTTTACAATCATTCTAAGATTTATAACTTAATTTCGATATCTACACCACTTGGAAGATTTAATTTCTTTAAACTTTCCAAAGTTTTTTGGTTAGGATTTAGGATATCAATAAGTCTTTTATGTGTTCTTTGTTCGAATTGTTCTCTACTATCTTTGTATTTGTGAACAGCTCTTAAGATTGT
>CABRGI010000065.1 GCA_902470455.1 uncultured Parvimonas sp. | reverse complement strand
GGTAAATTTGAATGGAATAATTACAAGAATAAATTTATAGAAGGTGTTAACTTTAATGTTAAAAAATTAGATTCTGGAAAGCAAATTATAGAGAATGATTTACCTAAAAAAACTGATACACAAGTTTTTCATTTAAGACCACATTCTAGTAAGAGTGCATATTTCATAAACGGAAAAAGATATGGTAATGGTAGTGAATCAGATATGGATCAATTACCAAACGGAGATAAAATGACTCATCAATGTTTTTGGTTAAATAATGATTACATATCAGAGATTATTAAAGATATTTAAAGGAGTTAAATAGATGGAATTAACTGTAGCGGAACTATTCGCTGGAGTTGGGGGCTTTAGGGTTGGATTAAATAATATAAAGTCTTTCGATTCTAATAATAGAGCAATTGAATCTGGAAGTTGGAATTTTGTTTGGGCTAATCAATTTGAACCATCTACAAAAATACAACATGCATTTAATTGTTATATAACAAGATTTGGAAAAGAAAATAATTCAAATATAGATATAAATAAAGTAAATAAATCAGAAATTCCAAACCATTCTCTTTTGGTTGGAGGATTTCCTTGTCAAGACTATTCTGTAGCGAGATCTCTTTCTAAAGAAAAAGGTATAGAAGGTAAAAAAGGGGTATTATTTTGGGATATTAAGGATGTTTTAGTAGAAAAAAAATCTCCATTTGTTTTATTAGAAAATGTAGATAGATTGTTGAAATCTCCAGCTAATAAAAGGGGAAGAGATTTTGCAGTAATGTTAAAGACATTTCACGAGTTAGGTTATAATGTTCAATGGAGAGTAATAAATGCAGCCAATTATTCTATGCCTCAAAAAAGAAGGAGAGTATTTATTTTTGCATATAAAAACTCTGTTAAATTTGCTAATTCAATAGATAAAAATAGTATTGATTTGAATGAGGATAATATTTTTAATAAGGTATTTCCTGTTCTTACAATTAACAGCTTTGAATCAATAGATTTAAATTTATATAATGATATTGTTGATATTTCTAATAATTACAGAGATGGGAAATTTTTAGAAAGTGGAATAATGATAGATGGAAAAGTTATACAAACAAATATTACTCCTATTGAAGAAAAAAAATATACTCTAGCAGATATATTAAAACAAGCAGAAGAATTTAATGAAAATCTTGAAAATTATGTAATTCAAAATGATAAATTAGATAAATGGAAATATTTAAAAGGGTCTAAAAAAATAGAAAGGAAGTCAAGTACAGGTCATACATATATGTATAGTGAAGGTTCAATGGCATTTCCTGAAAATTTACAAGAGTCAGCAAGAACTATGCTTACAAGTGAAGGAACTACAAATAGATCTTCTCATATTATTTTTGATGAGAAAATTCAAGAATATAGAACATTAACACCTATTGAATGTGAACTTATTCAAATGTTTCCAATAAATTGGACAAATACAATGCCAACAAGAAATAGATATTTTATGATGGGAAATGCATTAGTAACTGGTATAATTTCAAGAATAGAGCCAATTTTAAAAGAAATAATAGAGAAAGAGTAGGAGTTAAATAGAAGTGTTATGTTGAACAAAAACATATATAGAAAAGTCAAAGATATAATTATATTAGTATTATTTTGTATAGCTATTTTTTGGTTTGGAAAAATAGCACTATGATATCTAAGAAGTTTTTTTATTTGGATTAATCAGGTTGCGTCAAAAATGGATGCTGTTGTTGCTGTCGCATTAATAACTGGAAGTTTATCAGTTTTGGGAGTTGTCATTAGTTCGATAATATCTAAAATATTAGAGTACCGTCAAAATACTAAAAGATATTTATATGAGAAAAAGGAAGAACCTTATTCAGAATTTATCGAAATGGTTTACAAAACTCAGATGCTTGTGAAAGAGAACAAAGAATATAATGAGAAGGAAATGTTAGATGATATATTTAGTTTTTCTAAAAAATTAACATTATGGGGTTCAAGTGAAGTAATAAAAAAGTGGCTTACTTTTCGAGAAGTTAGTCAAAATAAAGCCGGAAATCCAACGGATAATCTTTTTATACTTGAAGAAATTATTTTTGAAATTAGAAATGATATGGGACAAAAAAGAAAAGGGTTGAAAAAAGGAGATATCTTGTCATTCTTTGTTAATGATATTAAGGAGTATCTTCCAAAAGATAAAACTAAATAGGTGGATAATCAAAATTAGGATTAAATACTATTAAAGTTATATTTTAAAAACATCTACAATATGTTTTAAATTACATTGTAGATTTTTTTATTATTTAACTTAGTTAAAGTTGATTAATTACCTGAAATATAGTATAATCTAACTTATGTTTAATTGAATTAAGTAATATTATTATGAGGTGAGAGAATGATTAGTGTAATAGATTTAAGTTTGAGTTTTCAAGGGCAAAAACTTTTTGATGATGTAAATTTATCTTTTACTCCGGGGAATTGTTATGGAGTAATTGGAGCGAATGGTGCAGGAAAGTCAACTTTTCTTAAGATTTTAGAAGGAATACTTGAACCTGATACCGGAAGTGTTTCTATTAAGCCAAATACTCGTATGAGCTTTTTGGAACAAGATCACTTTAAGTTTGAAGATGAAAAAGTAATTGATGTTGTAATTATGGGAAATGCTCGTTTAATGGAAATCATTAGAGAAAAAGAAGCCATTTATGCAAAGGAAGATTTTTCAGATGAAGACGGAATTTTAGCTTCTGAACTTGAAGCAGAATTTGCTGATATGGATGGCTGGAGTGCAGAGGCAAATGCTTCGGCTCTTTTACAAGGTCTCGGTATTGGAACTGAATTGCATGAGAAAAAGATGAGTGAGCTTTCAGGTAAGGAAAAAGTTAAAGTTTTACTTGCAAAGGCACTTTTTGGAAATCCTGAAATTTTAATTCTTGACGAACCTACTAATGACTTGGACATCAAGAGTATTTTATGGCTGGAAAATTTCCTTATGGATTATGAAGGAACTGTTATTGTAGTTAGCCACGACAGATATTTTTTAAATAATATTTGTACTCATATGGTGGATATTGATTTTAGAAAGATTAAGATTTTTGTTGGAAACTACGATTTCTGGTATGAATCAAGTCAACTTGCAGCACAGATGTTAAAAGACCAAAATAAGAAAAAAGAAGATAAAATTAAGGAATTGCAAAACTTTATTGCAAGATTCTCTGCAAATAAGAGTAAGTCAAAACAAGCTACAAGCCGTAAGAAATTACTTGATAAAATTCAAATTGAAGATATTCAACCTTCAACAAGACGTTATCCATTTGTAGGTTTTGAAATGGAAAGAGAAGTTGGAAATCAAATTTTGGAAGTGAATGAAATTTCAAAGACAATTGAAGGAAGATTAGTTTTAGACAAGGTTTCATTTATGGTAAATAAAAATGATAAGATTGGTTTTATCGGAGATGAACTTGCAATTACAACTCTTTTTAAAATTTTAGCAGGAGAGATGGAAGCTGACAGCGGAAGTTTTAAATGGGGAGTTACAACTTCAAAATCTTATTTTCCAAAGGACAATACAGAATTTTTCAAAGACACTCCATATAATTTGATTGACTGGTTAAGACAATATTCAACAGAGCAATCTGAAATTTATATCAGAGGATTTTTAGGAAGAATGTTATTCTCAGGAGATGAGGCTTTAAAACCTGCTCAAAAACTTTCAGGGGGAGAAAAAGTTAGAATGATGTTATCATATATGATGCTTAAAAATTCTAATGTTTTAATCCTTGATCAACCGACAAATCATTTGGATCTTGAAAGTATTATCAGTTTGAATAATGGGCTTAAAGCATTTAAGGGAAATATCTTATTTGCAAGTCATGATACTGAATTTATGAATACAATCGCAAATAGAATTATTCACATTGAAGAAAATGTATTTGAAGATAGACTTATGACTTATCAAGAATATATTGACAGATTCGTTGAAGGTCAATAATTATTAAATAAATATAAAGAAAAAATCCGAGTTTTGACACTCGGATTTTTTATCTAAAATAAATTTTAAGGAAGCTATTTAGCCTTATCTTTTAAGTAAAATTTTCCTTCAGTATGGAAAAATTCATCTTTTGCTTTTTTAATTTTTCCGCTCATAAATATTATTCCAATCATATTAGGAATAACTACAAGACCCAATGTTAAGTCTAAGAAAACTCCTGCGTGTTCAAATGAAAGGACTGCTGCTAGAACTATCATAATAGTTGCAATAAATCTCATAATTTTTCCTACCTTTGTTCCAAATAGATATTCTGCAAGTTTTTCAACATAGAATACTATTACGATTATTGTAGAAAGAACAAATAGGAATAAAGAAATTGAAACTACTACACTACCGATGTTTCCAAAGATTGAGTTAAATGCTCTTTCAACAGCTATTGATTTATATTCAGGATTCTTCCATATTCCTGTTGTCAAAACGATAAGTGCGGACATTGTACAAACTATTATAGTGTCGACAAATACTTCAAAAACTCCCCACATTCCTTGTCTTGCAGGATGATCTGTTATTGCAGTTGAATGTGCATAAGGTGCAGAGCCCATTCCTGATTCGTTAGAATAAACACCACGAGCAACTCCGTTAGTTATTGCTTTCTTTATTGCCCAACCCGCAGCACCACCTGCTATGGCTTTAGGATTAAAAGCACCGACAAAAATCATTTTGAAAGCTTCAGGTACTTTATTTATATTAATTGCAAGAACTATAAGTCCGAAGATTAAATAAATTAACGCCATAAATGGAACTAATTTTTCAGTTACTTGTCCAATTCTCTTAATTCCACCATAAACTACCAATATTACTAAGAAGAATACAAGTCCTATAGCAATATATTTGTGAACTCCCAGTTGTTCTAAAGGACCTGTTGCAGCAAGTGTTTGAACTGTAATTGAAGGTAAAATTTCAATCATAAAGAAAAATGCTACAAGTGAGCCTAAAATTTTTCCTATTTTTCCACCGATTCCATGTTGTAAGTAGTAACAAGCACCACCGACATATTCGCCATCTTCATTTTTTTGTCTATAAAGGATACCAAGTACAATTTCGCCAAATTTTGTTGCTTGACCTACTATTGCAGTAATCCACATCCAAAGTATTGAACCCGGACCCGCTATAAAAATAATCGAAGGCACAACTACTATATTTGCTGCACCGATTGATGAAGCAAGTGCTGCAGTTGCTGCTTGGAAAGGTGAAACGGTTCCTTCACCTGATTTGTTTTTACTAAACATCTTTCCGAAAGTTTGATTCATAATATACGGGAAGTAACGGATTTGGAAGAATCCTAGTCTTAAAGTTAAGAATATTCCTCCACCTACTAACAGAATCAACAGTGGGGGTCCCCAAAGCCAATCGGCAAAGCTTGACAATATTGAAATTAATGAATGCATAAAAAAACCCTCCTTTTGAATTTTTGAAACATTATATTATAATAATGTTTTCCTTAATTATATTATACAACTTTGGTTACTGAAAATAGGGACATAAAGATAGTATTGTTTTGTAAAATTTGACAAATTAAATTAG
>CABRGI010000064.1 GCA_902470455.1 uncultured Parvimonas sp. | reverse complement strand
AATATTCTTTCATAAAATCTATCGAATTATTTATTATTATAAATCAAAAATACTGAGTTGTTTAGATATTTCTTTTTCTTCAAATGTATTTAAATAGCTAAAAATTTTATTATAATCATGCATAATTTTTTCGTTTTCACAGAAGTCTCGAAAAATTTTCATTAGTCTATAATTATTTTTACTGTTAATAACATAAGAATTACCAAACTCTCTAATATATCTATCTTTAAGATATGGGAAGTGTTTATCTAGTTTAGAATAAAAGTATTCCCTATTTCCCTCTCGCAAGGTAAGTCCCATTCCAAAGCAGAGAATTCCTTTTACCTTTGCCTCTTTGCAATAATTTAAAATGCCAATAACATTTTCTTTTGTATCATTAATATATGGTAAAATCGGAGTCATCCATACTACCGTAGGTATTCCTGCTTCTCTTAATTTAATCAAGGTTTCAACTCTTTCCTTTGTAGTAGAAACATTTGGTTCAATTATCCTACATAATCTTTCATCATAGGTTGTGAGTGTCATTTGAACAACACATTTTGTCTTGGAGTTAATCTCTTTTAACAAATCCAAATCCCTGATTATATTTGATGACTTTGTAATGAGTGTAAGTCCAAAACCATATTTATTTATTATTTCTATTGCTTGTCTTGTATAATTCAGTTTTAATTCCTCATTAATGTAGGGGTCAGTCATTGACCCCATACCAATCATACATTTTTTTCTTTTTCTTTTAAGTCTATCTTCCAAAAGCTCTATCGAATTTTCTTTTACTTCAATATCTTCAAAACTGTGATTCATCTGATAGCATTTACTTCTTGAATCGCAATAAATACAGCCATGTGTACAACCTCGAAACAAATTCATTCCGTTTTTAGAAGATAATATTCCCTTTACTTTTACAAAATGCATCCTAATCCCTTTTCTATTTAGAATTAATTTTTACAATTTTTTTGATGTGCTTTAAGCTTCTTAATCGCCCAATTATAATGACTTGAAGTGGCACTTACAAAATATGAACCTAATGTACTCCCACCAACCCATTTAAAAATATTTTTAGAAAACAATTCATCATTTGAAAACTTTTCAGCCAAAACTAAAACATCCTTATGAGATTTATTAATCATTTTCTTTGCCTCTTCTAAAGGTGTATTTTGATGTTTTTTCCAAAATTCTACATTCATATCACCATAGGTTTTCCAATTATAAGGCTTTGGTATAAAGGGCTTTTCTTCCCCGTTTTGATTGGAATTTACCCAATTTAAAATTAACATATGCCATTCATATAGATGAATTAAAATATCTCTTAAATTTTTATCCCTTTTCCAATGTGCTTCTTTCTTTTTTTCGTCAGCAGAAAAGTCAAAAGGAGTATTCAGCTCTTTTTCTGACAATTTAGAAATCAATTCATTTAACTTTTCATAATTTTCTTTTGCGCTAATAATTAAATCTTCTTTAGTAGTTGGTCTAGCCATAATAAGCCTCCTTATTTCACATTGTATCTTAATATTGTTTTAAGTTTATCTTCTGCAGTTCGATTTTTATTATTTAAGTATATTTCTGTATGAAGTTTTTCACTTCTCTCTAAATTCATTTCATTTGCAAAATTATCCAATTTTTCAAAGGACTCAATCTCTGTATCAAAACTACCAATATGCAAAATCTGAATTGCCTTTTTACTTTCAATACAATCAAAACTTACTTCATCATATAATTCGTTTGGCTTTTTCTTTTTCACTTTTTCAAAAGCTAACTCAAAAATTTCCTTTGTAATAAAATAAGGTTGTTTAATCATAATTGTATATTTCAATTTATTCTTATCAAATTCCTCATCATCTGATTTCTCCCAAATTCCCTCAAGTGGAAATACAGTAAAATCAGAATATTCCAATTCTTCTTTTTCCATATTTTTAAATAACATCTTTATTCCATATGCAAGAGAGTACAAAGCAGAAACCCTATTGGAAAAGTCGCTCTCATTTGGATTACCCTCTCCCTTAATCATAATATAATATGCACTTGGAATTTCAATTAACTGTGGTTTTTGTTTAACACCATATAAATTTTTTTCGTTTTTCTTCCATTCGTATTTCATAACAAACCTCCTTTGTATCTTATATATTAATTATACAAAAGATTACCTGACACCTCTTGTCATATTATATATTCTAGACATTTTATTTATCATATCTCTAATATTATTTCTAATTTCTATCGGCTCTAAAACTTCTACGGATTCTCCAAAAGAAAAAATATAATTATAAAGATTATAATCATTTGGTAGCTCTATTTCTGCATATAAATTACCTTCTTCATCTTCTTTAATATCTCCCATTTCATCATAAACTCTAAAAGCTACTTTTCTGTCAAATTTTAACTTAACATGGACAGTATCCTTATACTCCATTTTTTTTATTAGAACAACATCTTCATAACTATCTTCAAAATTTTCATCAAGAATTTTTAAATCCCTAATCCTTGATAATTTAAAATATCGAAATTTGTTTCGAAGTAAACAAAAGGTATAAACATACCAATCCCAACCCTTAAATAAGAGTCTAATCGGCTTTACTTCTCTACTTGTCTCTTTTTCATTGCTTGAAAAATATGTAAATCTAATAATATTTTTATTTATAATTGCTGATTTTATATCATTAAAGAATTCGTCATATTCATTACCTCTTTGCCAATTTGTAAAATCAACTTCAATCCAATTTGTATTTTTAATTTTGAAAAAGGCAGACAATTTTGTTAAAAGCTCATTTTCATATTGTTTATTTATTCCCTCTAAACCTTTTAATGCAACTAAAATCTGTTCCTGCTCTTTTTCAGAAAGCAAAGATTTTTTTAATACAAAATCATCTGCTATCTCTATTCCTCCACCTTTTCCCTGTGTGGCATAAATCGGGATTCCAGCAGAGCTAATCACATCAATATCTCGATATATTGTCCTCACTGATACTTCAAATTTTTCAGAAAGTTCATTTGCTGTAACTTTTCCCTTTTCCAAAACATAATATAATATTCTAAATAATCTACTATCTCTCATTTCTTAACATCACCTATGTCTATTATATCACAACCTGACATTTTTTGTCATATTATAAAATTTCAAAGACAAAAAAACAGTAAACTTTTTTGGTTTACTGTCCCTGTATTAGTTATATTTAGTTATTGTTGTGACAACCGGGATTTAGGAATTTCTTATGTTCTTTACATTCCAATTCATCAAATGTCTTCCCAAATGTCTGTATAAAAAAGTCTTGATGCCTGATAACTCCTGATGATGATTTTTCAATAATTCATCCGGAGAATCATATACTCCAAAATCCTTAGTTATTCCCTCGCTTTGTATATATGTGTTGTTTCTGTCAAAATCAATTATTGGATGCTGAAAATCCTTTACCGCAACACCATATCCACAAAAAAATCCTGTGCAGTTTGCAAATCGTTTCTGCAACTTGTATAAATATTTTTTATCCAGTATAAAAGCCTCCAGTTCATACCATTTATCTTCAAAATACACTTCAACCCAACTGTGAAATATATTCTTTGGTGCATTTTTATAAACAAATCCACTCATTGCACCTTTTTGTAGTTGTTTATCTATGGTAACCCCATGAATTCTGCAAGGAATTTTGCAGGCACGAAGCAATGCCATAAAAAGAGTTCCTTTTGTATTGCATTGACCATATCCATCCTTAAGAACTTTAGAAGCAGGAATGTTGTCATCCACATTGTACCCAAATACTATATCATCTCTTACGAAATTATAAATAGCTTTAATACAATCAAACTTATTTTTTTCTTTCCAACATTTCATCTCTATTAATTTTTGAATACTCGGATTTGAAAAATTCAGCATTTTAGTTTCTTTCAAGTATTGATTCATTTTAGTTTCCTTCTCAAACTTTTTGTTTTATCTCTTTTTTGTCTTATATTATACCAGTTTTAAGCTATATTTCCATATCAGCTTTGTAATACTTGACAGTTTCCTATAAAGTTTAAAACTCACATCGACAATTTTTTAAATTTCTCTTACCATTTCTTTTGGAAAAAGTTCAAAAAGTTTTTCCATAAATAATTCTAAGTCTTCTATATCATTACTTTTTACAATAATTTTGCTATTGTCTTTACATTTAAAAACATAACCAAAATATTTACCCTTTACAAAAAATGAATTAATAAGCATTTGCTCTATCTCATTTATTTCAGAAAAATATAACTTCTCTTCCTTATTATTTCTTTTAAATACAATGCAATTTTCAAAAAGAACAATTTCAGTCCATAGTTCAAATTCTGTCGGCAAAATAAATTTTCTACTACTTTTTGCTACAAATAGCTCTTTTCCAAGAGTTTCACAAGAAAAATTATTTTTATTATTAAAAGTTAGCTTTTTTAAATTATATTTTCTTGCTCTTGGAGGATTAAACATTTTATATAAAAACACAAAACCTAATAATACTAATATTCCTAAAATAATAAACTTGTCCATAAATCCCCCATTAATTTAACTTCAAATGAATAACCTTTGTCCTATTCCACTTATCTGAAAAATACATAAATATTTTAGTTATTAATTTTGCATTTGAACAAATTTTTAAAGCTTTTTCATAGAATCCTTGAACTTCAATTAATTTTGTTCCGGTAATATCTGCAAACTCATTTGCATTATCTATACTAAAATACATTTGTGCATTTACATTTCCCGTTTTCTTAACATATTTATTCGCAATTTTAAGTCCTTTTGAATTTGTCGCATCAAATACCAGCTCTCCTTTTGGAATAAAAGACTTCATTTTTTTTATCATATCTACGATTTTTTCTTTATAAAAATATTGATAAACACCTGAAACAGCAATCATAGTCGGTAATTGAGTATCTATTTCCTTTATCCATTCAAGAGTAAACATATCTCCTGAAATTAGCTTTTCATTTTCCGCATTACCAAGCACTTTTTTTCTAATTTCTATAACATCATGCAAATCCACTTGATAAAAATTAGCTGTTTTATTATTAATACGATTATAGGCAGTTTCAAGCCCGGCACCTAAAAACACAACATTACAATTTTCATTTTCTTCAAGAAACTTTATTATCTTTTTATCTATTACATCTTGTCTACAAACACTTGCCATATGAAAATACTCACTAGCATTCTTTTCTATAAGATTTGCAGGAATATATGGTTTTAATGACAAAGCTTTTTCATCATAAAAAAATTCCGGAAATTTTTCAGATATATATATTCTTGCAACAAGAGGAATATATAAAGTATCTTCTACACCATTAAGTAAATTTTCCACACTCATACCTCCTTCTTAACTCTTATCCTTTATTATATTTTACTACAATTTGATATTATCTTTCAAGTATAATTGAAGAGTATCACTTATAGTAAAAATATTAGCAAGGATTTGATTCGCAAAGCGATATAATTGATTTTTTATACAAAAAAGGAGAACATCTTAAAAGATGTCCTCCAATTAACAACAATCTCTGCTGTATTTATTTTTCTTATCTCTTATTATCTAAAAGTCTTTGTAAATTGAATTAT
>CABRGI010000063.1 GCA_902470455.1 uncultured Parvimonas sp. | reverse complement strand
TTGCCTTTTATAGCTTTTCTTTTATCAATATAAAATATTGTAAAAGATATTAAATTCATTATAAAAATTATAGAAATCAATAATTTATAGTTGTATAACAAACCGTCTAAAAGCAAATATAATATAAAAAAAATCCTCATATACCCTCCTATTCAAAAAGTCGCAACTCAAAAGAGCTACGACCATATTTAATTAGCTTCAAGTATATTTTTTAATGTATGCCAAGCAAGAACAGCACATTTAACTCTTGCAGGCATTGTAGAAATATTTTGAAGAGCTATGGCATCTTTAAGTTTTTTTAGCTCATCGCCCTCAAGACCTTCTGTAATCATTGCCAAAAATGTTTCACAAAGTTCTTTTGCTTCATCTAAAGTTTTTCCCTTTATTAAATCAATCATAAGTGATGTTGAAGCTTGAGAAATAGCACAACCTACACCAACATAAGAGGCATCTTTGATAATACCGTCTTCAATATCCAATTGTAATGTAATTTCATCTCCACAACTAGGATTATGACCTTTTTCTTCATGAGTCGGATGTTCCAAATATCTTTTGTTTTTTGTATTTCTACTTTCTTCTGTTATTATTTCAGTATAAATTTCTCTAATGTCCAAGATGTAATATTCTCCTTACTTCTTTTAATTTCTCAATGAAATATTCTACTTCTTCTTTAGTGTTATAGAAAGAAAAACTAACTCTACAAGTTGCATTTTCATTCAAATATCTATGCAAAGGCTCTGCACAATGATGCCCACTTCTTATTGCAATTCCAAAGCTATCAAGTATTGAAGATACATCATGAGGATGAGCATCTTTTACATTAAAAGCTATTACAGGACATCTATTTTCGTCTTCTGTAGTATAAGTCTTTATGAAATCTAGCTTTTCCATTTCTTCAAAAGCAAAATTCATAAGTTCTCTTTCCAATTTTTCTATATAACAAAATCCCAATTCTTCAAGATAGTCAATAGCAGAACCAAGTGAAGCAACAGCTCCAACATTTTGTGTTCCCGCTTCAAAACGACCTGCCGGTAAAAGATATGTTGAATGGTCCTCATAAACATATTCAATCATGTCTCCTCCATAAAGGAAAGGATCCATTTCTTTTAAGAGCTCAAACTTTCCATAAAGCACACCAACGCCCATTGCACTTAACATTTTATGTCCTGAAAAAGCCAAGAAATCGACATCTAATTCTTGAACATCTAATTTTTTATGTGCAACTATTTGAGAAGCATCAACTAAAACTTTAGCTCCGTTTTTATGTGCTATTTCAATAATTTTTTTGATGTCAGGCATTGTAGCTACTACATTTGAAGCAGCAGTTATACAAACTAATTTTACTTTATTAGAAATTTTTTCTTCAAAAGATTTCATATCCAATTGGAAATTATCATCAAGATAGATATAGTTAAGTTTAGCACCTGTCTTTTCTTTTAAAAATTGCCAAGTACATAAATTACTATGATGTTCCATAATGCTGAGCATTATTTCATCATCTTTTTTTAATTTATTAAGATAACAATATGCAACTAGATTAAGTGCCTCACTTGCATTTTTAGTGAAAATTATTTCTGTAGTTCTCTTTGCATTAAGAAAATTTTTAACTTTCTTTCTTGTTCCCTCATAAATATCAGTCGCAGACATACTAAGGTAATGACTACCTCTATGTGGACTTCCATTTTGATAAGAGTAATAATTTGTTATAGTATCAATAACAGCTTGAGGCTTTTGACTTGTAGCTGCATTATCTAAATAAATAACTTTTTTCCCAACTTTTTCTTCATTCAAATATGGAAAATCTTTTCTAATTTCAATAACAGTTTTAGTCATATTATACCTCCGAAAGTTTTTTGGATAAAGTTGTATAAACTCTCTTTCTTATTTCTTCATTTTCTATTAAATCAATAGTTTCGGCGAATTTTGATTCCAAAATCAATCTCTTGGCTTCAGATTCACTAAAACCACGACTCATAATGTAAAATAGTATATTTTCATCAATTTTCCCCGCACTCGCTGCATGAATTCCTTCAACATCATCTTCAGTACAAAGCAAAATCGGAACTGCAACATTTTTTATATCATCAGAAAGTAATGTTACATATTCTTGTTCAGAACCCTTTGAAGTTGATGAACCACGTTTAAAGTCAATAGTAACTTTACAAGTCTTTTGAGCTCTATCAGCTAATGCTCCCTTAATCGCCAAATTATAATTTGTAGCACGTCCACTTTGAGTTGCCACATAATTAAAATCTAATTTTTGTTCGTTTTTGCCGAAATAAATAGAATTTACGTTGACATTTGAATTGTTATCAACGAGATCTCCTATATAGGAAACATAATTTTCTCTGCCTCCTAAATCAACTTGAACAAATTCAACATTTGCATTTTCTTTAACTTTGTAATAAACACTTTGAATACTCAAAACCTCCAAAGAAAATCTTTGAGAAATGTAAATTTTAACATCACTGTTTTCTTCAGCTTCAATTTCTATAATTGAATGTCTGAACCCTTTAACACTTTCTCTTGAAAAATAATCCAAAGTTAAGTTTAAAGTCGAATTTTCTTCAGCTCTTACCTTTATAACATCGACTAATTGATTGTTTTCTTCATTTAATTCTAATGAAACAACTTGATTTAAAGAATTTTCTTTCGTTGAAACAAAATCCATTTTTAAATTTGTAAAGCCTTTTAATTTTTCAGTCAATTCATTTGAAAACGAAAAATTTTCATAAGAAAAATCCAAATTTTTATTTTCACTCTTAATTAAAGAATATTCTTTTAGATTCAGATTAGGTAATAGTACTTCTGTATTATTAACTCTTGTTGCATTCCAAGTATTACTTGGTATAAAATTTCCTCTCATACAGACACCTCCTAACCAATAGTTCCTTCAAGTTCAAGATTAATCAAAGCATTCATTTCAACAGCATATTCCAAAGGTAATTCCTTTGCAATCGGTTCAGCAAAACCTCTAACAATCATAGCTTTTGCCTCTTCTTCAGGAATACCGCGACTCATTAGATAGAAAATTACATCATCGTCAATTCTACCAATTTTTGCTTCATGACCTAAGTCAATATCTGATGTTTGAATATTTATAACAGGAATTGTATCTGATTGAGATTCCTGATCCAACATTAAGGATTCACAAGTTACAGTTGATTTACAGCCGGGACAATTAGGTTTTACATCTACAAGGCCTCTATAAATTGCAACTCCATTACCCTTAGATATGGATTTTGAATTTATTGATGAGCTTGTTCTTGGAGCTGCATGAATTACTTTAGCACCGGTATCCAAATATTGATCTTTACCTGCAAAAGTTATTCCGGTAAATTCGCTTTTTGCTCCTTCTCCTCTCAACACACTCATTGGATATAATAGACTTACCTTTGAACCGAAAGATCCTGAAACCCATTCAATAGTTCCATTTTCATCAACAATTGCTCTTTTTGTATTTAAGTTATACATATTTCTTGACCAATTTTCTATTGTAGAATATCTTAAAGTTGCATTTTTCTTTACGAAAAGTTCAACTGCTCCAGCATGAACATTTAAAACATTGTATTTTGGAGCTGAACAGCCTTCAATAAAATGGCAATATGCTCCTTCTTCAATAATAATTAAAGTATGTTCAAATTGTCCCGCACCCGGTGCATTAAGTCTGAAATATGATTGTAAAGGAATACTTACATTAACTCCCTTTGGAACATAAACAAAGGAGCCTCCACTCCAAACTGCATAATGTAATGCAGCATATCTATGATCTTCAGGCTTTATGCAAGTCATAAAATATTCTTTTATTATATCAGGATATTCTCTTACGGCAGTTTCAAAATCTGTATAAATAACTCCTTGTTTCCTCATTTTCTCAGTTAAGCTATGATAAACAACTTCACTGTCGTATTGAGCTCCAACTCCTGAAAGTGCACTTTTATATTCCGCTTCCGGAATACCAAGTGCATCAAATGTTCCCTTAATATCTTCAGGCAACTCATTCCAATCTTCACTCATTTTTGCATCCGGACGAATATATGTTGTAATTTCATTTATATCAACAGGAGACAAATCAGGTCCCCAATTTGGATTTTTAGATTTTTCAAAAACTTCCAATGCTTTAAGTCTTAATTCCAACATCCAGTCAGGTTCATTTTTCTCTTTGGAAATTTGCATAACAATATCACGAGTTAAGCCTTTTTCAGTTTTTGAAAAATACCTTACTTCGTTTTTTATATCATAGACACCTCTGTCCATTTCTTCTACTTGCGTTTTTTTTCTTTCTGATGTCATAACTACACCTCTTGTTCAACCCAAGAATAACCTTCTTTTTGAATTTTATCAATCAAAGAAGCATCTGATGTTTTTACAATTTTACCATTATATAAAACATGAACATAATCCGGTTTAATTCTTGATAATATTGCCCTGTGATGAGTTATAATCAAAATTGATTTATTTTCACTTTTAAATTTTTCAACATTTTCAGAAACAACTCTAACTGCATCAATATCAAGTCCAGAATCAGTTTCATCCAACATTACAAGTGCAGGATTTAACATAACCATTTGTAAAATTTCAGTTTTTTTCTTTTCTCCACCGGAAAAGCCGACATTCAAATATCTTTGAGCATAAGAAGCATCCATAGTTAAACTCTCCATTTTTTCTTCAAGCTCTCTTTGAAATTCGATAACACTTTCTTTTTCTCCTGTTATTGACATTCTTGAAGCTCTAATAAAATTTGAAACGGTAACTCCAGGAACTTCTTCCGGATTTTGAAAAGACATAAACATCCCAAGCTTTGCCCTCTCATCTGCTCTTAATTCATTTATGTTTTCACCCTTAAAAAATATGTCGCCCTTTGTAACTTCATAATTAGGATGGGCCATAATAGAATTTGTAAGTGTAGATTTTCCTGCTCCATTTGGTCCCATAATGACATGAACCTTTCCCTCAAAGATATCTAAATTGATACCTTTTAAAATTTCTTTATCTCCAACATTAACATGAAGATTTTTTACCTCTAATATTTTCATATATGTTACTCCTTATAGTAGTTTTGTTTAGCATAATTGTTATAATACCCACAGGGCATAACAATAAACTAATATGTATGTTCTCAAAATACCAAAGGTTAGAAATTTCTAACTAAATAAATAGTCAAAAGACCATCATCAGAATAAGAAACAATAGCTTCATCAACCATAGAGCCCAGAGCATCTATATTAGACACATCACTTGAATTGCTTCCAAATCCAATTAGATTATCATAATAATTTTCAAACTCCGGAAGTCTGGCAGAATTTGAAATTCTATTCAACTCTTCCAAATCTTTCGGTTTTATCTTAACATTTCCTTCAGCGATAACTCTTAAGGAATTTTTTTCTATTTTAAAATCTATTTTTAAATCTTGAACTCTTTTACTAAAATAATAATGAACAAGTCCGCTAACTATTAATTTAGCGTAATGCTCTTCATTTTTAATTATATTCAAAATTATTCCTCCTCTAATTTATAAAAAAATCTTGAATTTTTGATTGCTTCAAAAACCGGAACTAATGTTGC
>CABRGI010000062.1 GCA_902470455.1 uncultured Parvimonas sp. | reverse complement strand
GATTCTGAAATTTTTGATACAACTATCTATGAAAAAGAAATTTTAAGAAACAGATTTAGAGAAATGGCATTCTTAAATAAGGGGGTTAAAATTGTCTTTACAGATGAAAGAGAAGATTATACTGAAACTTTCCACTATGAAGGTGGAATAAAATCTTTCGTTGAGTATATGAATAGAAATAAAAATAATCTTCATAATGAAGTAATCTATTTTCAAGGACAAAGAGGAGATTCACAAGTTGAAATTTCTATGCAATATACTGACGGATACTCTGAAAATGTCTTAACTTTTGCAAATAATATCCATACTCCTGAAGGTGGAAGTCATTTAGTAGGTTTTAGGACTGCTCTAACTCGTACTTTAAATGATTATGGAAGAAAATACAATTTAATTAAGGATAAGGATGCAAATCTTCAAGGGGACGATACAAGAGAAGGTCTTACCGGAATTGTTTCAATAAAACTTCCTAATCCACAATTTGAAGGACAAACTAAGGCAAAACTTGGAAATAGTGAAAGTCGTGGTATCGTTGAAACTTTCTTATATGATAATTTAATGACTTTCTTGGAAGAAAATCCAAAAGTTGGTAAAATTATTATAGAAAAGGCACAAAGTAGTGCAAGAGCAAGAGAAGCTGCAAGAAAAGCAAGAGATTTAACTCGTAAAAAATCAATATTAGATAATACCACATTACCTGGAAAATTATCCGACTGTCAAGAAAGTAATATAGCAGTAAATGAAATATATCTTGTCGAAGGGGACTCTGCGGGTGGTTCTGCAAAACAAGGTAGAGATAGTAAATTCCAAGCAGTTTTACCACTTAAAGGTAAGATTATGAATGTCGAAAAGGCAAGAATTGACAAGATTTTAGGTTATGAAGAAATAAAATCAATGATTACTGCTTTTGGAACAGGAATTGGAAAAGATTTTAATTTAGATAATTTAAGATATGGAAAAATAGTTATAATGACAGATGCCGACGTTGACGGTGCACATATTAGAACTTTGATTTTAACATTTTTCTATCGTTATATGAAAGAATTAATCGAACAAGGTCATATATATATAGCTCAACCACCACTTTATGGAATTATTAAAGGTGTTAAGGTTGTAAAATATTGTTGGACTGATGAAGAGTTACAAGCAAGTTTAGATGAACTTGGTCGTGATTCACATAGAATTCAAAGATATAAAGGTCTTGGGGAAATGAATCCTGCACAACTTTGGGAAACAACTATGAATCCTGAAAACAGACTTTTCCTACAAGTAAATATTGATGATGAAGAACTTGTGTCAATAGATGAAACTTTCTCAACTCTTATGGGAGATAAGGTTGAACCGAGACGTGAATTTATAGAACAAAATGCGAAATATGTTGAAAATATTGACGCATAGGAGGAATAGATGGCTGATATAGAAAATAAAATGAATATAGTCGATGTAGATATAGAAAAGGAAATGAAAAAGTCATACCTTGAATATGCCATGAGTGTTATTGTTGCAAGAGCTTTGCCTGATGTAAGAGATGGTTTAAAGCCTGTTCATAGAAGAATTATTTATGCAATGCAAGGTCTTGGACTTTTACCGGATAAGCCTTATAAAAAATCTTCAAGACTTGTTGGGGAAGTAATGGGTAAATATCACCCTCATGGTGACTCTGCAATTTATGATGCAACAGTTAGACTTGCGCAAGATTTTAATTTGCGTTATCCTCTTGTTGACGGTCAAGGTAACTTTGGTACTATTGACGGAGACGGTGCTGCCGCTCCTCGTTATACAGAAGTTAGAATGCAAAAACTTGCTCTTGAAATGTTAAGAGATATAAATAAAGATACTGTTGACTTCGCACCAAACTATGACGAAAATGAAAAAGAACCGGTTGTACTTCCAAGTAAATTTCCAAATCTTTTGGTAAATGGTGCTGCTGGTATTGCAGTTGGTATGGCTACAAATATGCCACCACATAATTTAAATGAAGTAATTGATGCAACTTGCGAATATATCGACAATTTCGATATTTCAGTTGATGAACTTATGAAATTCGTAAAAGGTCCTGATTTTCCAACAGGTGCAAATATTATGGGACTTGAAGGAATTAAACAGGCTTATCATACAGGACGTGGAAAAATTACTGTAAGAGCAGTTGCAAATATTGAAGAACATAATAATAAAAATAGAATTATAGTTACAGAAATTCCATATCAAGTTAATAAAACTAATTTGATTATGAAGATTGTTGAGCTTATCAAGGATAAGAGAATTGAAGGAATTTCAGACCTTAGAGATGAAAGTAATATGAAAGGGATTAGAATTGTAATCGAATTAAAGAGAGATTCTAATCCGAATATCATTTTAAATAATCTTTATAAACATACACAAATGCAAACTACTTTCGGTGTAATAAATCTTGCACTTGTAAATGGTGAGCCAAAAGTTTTAAACTTAAAAGAATTAATCGGACATTATGTTGAACATCAAAGAGAAGTAATTACAAGACGTTGTAGATTTGAACTTAAAAAAGCTGAAGACAGAGCACATATCGTTGAAGGACTTTTAAAGGCGATTGATCATATTGACGAAATAATCAAGATAATTAGAGCTTCTTACTCAGACGCACAAGAAAAACTTATGGAACGTTTCGGATTTACTAAAATTCAAGCTGAAAGCATCCTTGAAATGCGTTTAAGAAGACTTCAAGGTCTTGAAAGAGAAAAATTACAAGAAGAATATAATTCTTTGATTAAAGAAATTGCAAGACTTAAAGAAATTTTAGGAAATGAAAGATTAATCTTAAATATAATCAAAGAAGAATTAATTGAAATAAAAGAAAAATTTGGAGATAAAAGAAGAACTGAAATAAAACCTAATTTTGATGAAATTGAAATTGAAGAGTTAATCAAAGAAGAAGATGTTGTAATAACTCTTACAAAACAAGGTTATATCAAGAGAATTCCTTCTGATACTTATAAAGTACAAAACAGAGGGGGAAAAGGGGTTGTCGCTCTTACTACAAAAGAGGACGATTATGTTGACAGTCTTTTCATCACTTCAACTCACAGCTTAATTCTATTCTTTACAAATAAGGGTAGAGTTTATAAACTAAAGGCTTATGAAATTCCTGAAGGAAAAAGACAAGCCAAAGGACAAAATATTATAAATCTTTTGGAATTGATGCATGGAGAAAAAGTAAATGCAGTAATTCCTGTAAAAGATGCTGAAGCTGATGAATACTTGATTATGACTACAAAGAAAGGAACAATCAAGAGAACATCTGTTGAACTTTTTAAAGCTATTAGAAAAGTTGGAATGAAAGCAATTAATTTAGTTGACGATGACGAATTAATCCAAGTTAGAGTTGCAACTGTTGAAGACTCTGCTATTCTGGTTACAAGAAAAGGACTTGCAATTAAATTTGCGCTGTCAGATCTTAGAGAAATAGGAAGAACAGGTCAAGGAGTAAGAGGAATTAAACTTGATAAAGACGATGAAGTTGTTTCAATGAATCTTGACTCAGAAGGAAAACACCTACTTGTATTCTCTGAATATGGATATGGAAAGAGAACACTAACTTCAAGTTATAAAGTACAAAATAGAGGTGGAAAAGGTGTTAAAACATATAAAGTAACTGATAAAACCGGTTTTGTAGTTTCATCAAAAATAGTAAATCCAAATGATGAAGTTATAGTTCTATCACAAAGTGGAGGAATAATAAGACTTCTTGTTAAGGATATACCTGTAAAAGGTAGAGATACTCAAGGTGTTATAATCAAAGATGTAAATAAAGATGATGATAAAATTGTTGCAGTTGCAAAATATGTAAATGATGTTGAATAAGGAGATACTATGGGATTAAAAGTTGATTTAAGACAAGAAGAAGATAAACTTTTTGTCGATTTACAAGGCGATTTAGATATAAATTCAAATAAAGAATTTAAAGAAAAAGTTAATTCCGTTCAAGGAATAAAAAATATAACAGTAAATTGTGAAAATCTTTCATATATTGATTCAACAGGACTTGGTGCTTTTGTAAGTATCTATAAAAATATCAAAGAAAAAGGAGAAAAACTTGTTATTACTGGTTTAAAACCTCATATCAAGAAAATTTTCCTTATAACTGACTTGGATAAAGTTTTTGAAATTGAGGAGTAATTATGGATAAAATATTTGTAAAAATTCCTTCAGAAAAAAAATATATTTCAACATTGAGACTTTCAATATCTTCTATAGCGAATACAATCGCTATGGATATTGAAAATATCGAAGATTTAAAAGTTTCAATTTCTGAAGTTATGAATTTATTTGTAGATGAAAGTAATTTTTTTGAAATAAATATGTCTGTTTTTGAAGAAAAAATAGAAATTGAAGTAATGCCTGACATTTCCATTTTAGGAATTCAAGAAAAAGAAGAAAATAAATTCGCTTTACTAATTTTGGAAAATTTAGTTGATAAAATAGAATTTAAGGAAAAAAGTGTACTTTTAGTTAAAAACAAAGGATAGAAATATGAAAAAGGGATATAGTAAGCCGGACTCAGAACAAATAAAGGCTCTATTTAGAGAATATTTTGAAAATCCCACACCAGAACTTAGAGATAAATTAATTGAAAAAAATCTATATATGGCTGAAATTTTAGCTAAAAAATATGTAAATCGTGGAATTGACTATGACGATTTATTCCAAGTTGCAAGCCTTGGCTTAATCTATGCCATAGATAGATATGACATCTCAAAAGGCTTTGAATTTTCAAGTTTCGCTATGCCGACTATAGTTGGAGAAATAAAAAGATATTTCAGAGATAAAGGTTGGGTAATTCGAGTTCCAAGAAGAATACAAGAGAACTCTAAAAAAGTTAATAATGCAAAATATCATTTAACACAAGAGCTTGGAAGAACTCCAACAATTAAAGATATTGCCGACTATGTAGAACTTTCAGAAGAAGAAGTGTTGGAAATTATGGAAGCTAGTAAAGTTTACACACCTCAATCCTTAGATCAAAGTTTTGAAAATTCCGATAGTGAAGACAAAGACACAAACTTAATTGATATTGTTGGAGAAGACGATAAAGAATTTGACTTTATCGACAATCAAGACTTTATCAGAAAAACTTTAGACAAATTAAGTGAAGTTGAAAAACAAATAATACTTGGAAGATATTTTGAACAAAAAACGCAAGTTGCCCTTGCAAAAGAGCTTAATATTTCGCAGATGACAGTAAGTCGTCTCGAAAAAAAAGCCCTTGCAAAATTTAGAGAAGAATTGAATATGGAAATTTAAGAGAAAAATCAACGGAAAACCGTTGATTTTTTGTTTAGGAAAGATTGTTGGTTTAAAATAAAAAATTCACGTCATAATTCTATGTGAATAAAGGCTCCCCAACATGTCATTTCAACCGGAACGTAGCATAGCGAAGTGCAGTCGAAAGATCTCAACTATTGCTTGTTCACAAGCAATAGTATTTCTGAAAGAAATAAAAAAATTACTATGTATCTGGCGATACATTTACTTATTCTTGTAAACAAGAATAAGTATGAGATCTCTCCATTGCACTCAGCTTCGCTTCGTTACAGTCGAGAT
>CABRGI010000061.1 GCA_902470455.1 uncultured Parvimonas sp. | reverse complement strand
CTTGTTTTGAATTACAACCTGATATGGGAGTTAAAGTTAATAAAATTGTAAATCTAGCAGATGATTTATCTTTAGCATTAGCATCATCGGATATAAGAATTGAAGCTCCAATTCCGGGTAAATCTGTTATAGGAATAGAGGTTGCCAACACTTTAAAAGAGAATGTGTCTTTGAAAGAGATATTGTCTTCAAGAGAGTATCAAAGTTGTACTTCTAAGATGCCTATGGCTTTAGGAAAGACGATTTCAGGTGAAATTATTGTTTCTTCAATTGATAAAATGCCACATATGTTAATTGCAGGTGCAACAGGTTCAGGAAAATCTGTTTGTATTAATACATTAATTATGAGTATTTTATATAAATCTTCTCCTGATGACGTAAAGATGATTTTAATAGATCCAAAGGTTGTTGAACTAAAAATATATAATAATATTCCACATCTTGCTATACCGGTCGTAACAGATTCAAAGAAAGCAAGTGCAGCTTTAAATTGGGCTGTTAGAGAAATGGAAAGACGTTATACTTTATTTTCTGATAACCAAGTTAGAGATATTAAAGGCTATAATGAAAAACAAAAGACTGATAAATTGGAAAAATTACCATATTTAGTTATAATTATAGATGAGCTTTCTGATTTAATGATGGTAAGTGCAAATGAAGTAGAGTCATATATTTGTAGACTTGCTCAAATGGCAAGAGCATGTGGTATTCATTTAATAGTTGCAACTCAAAGACCATCTGTTGATGTTATAACAGGAACAATAAAAGCTAATATTCCTTCTAGAATATCTTTCCAAGTATCTTCACAGATAGATTCAAGAACTATTTTAGATTCTTCCGGAGCAGAAACACTGTTGGGAAAAGGTGATATGTTGTTTAATCCTTCCGGGCTTTCAAAACCTATTAGAATTCAAGGTTGTTTTGTTTCTGATAGTGAAGTTGAAGCAGTTGTTAATAATATTAAAGAACAAATGCAAGAAGTGTTTTATGATGAAGAAATTATTAAAAATATTGAATCTGAGGTTTCAAATATGGATAATAGTGACGACGAAGATGTTGATGATTTATTTTATGATGCAGTCAGAATAGTTCTGGAGGAAAATTCCGCTTCAATATCTCTATTACAACGTAAGATGAAAATTGGATATGCTAGAGCCGGAAGAATAATTGATGAAATGGAAAGTAGAATGATTGTTGGAAAACAAGAAGGAAGTAAGCCTAGAAAAATTTTAGTTGGATTTGATTATTTAGATAAAATGAAAGGGGACAATAATGAATATAGCAAATAAATTAACTTTGTTTAGAATATTTTTAGTACCAGTTTTTATAATGAGTTTGTTATTTTTAGGGATTGATAACATTTTAGGCTTTCTAATTTTTGTAATTGCCTCTTTAACTGATATGTTAGATGGATATTTAGCAAGAAGTAGAAATTTAGTTACTACATTTGGGAAATTTATGGATCCTTTAGCGGATAAAATATTAGCATGTTCAGCACTTGTAATGCTTGTACAATTTGGAAAAGTTGAAGCTTGGATGGTTTGTATAGTTTTGGCAAGAGAGTTCATAATTTCAGGGTTTAGACTAATTGCAGCATCAAATGGAATAGTTATATCAGCTAGCATTTATGGAAAAATAAAAACTATAACACAACTTTTTGCTATAAGTTTTATTCTCTTAAATTCTACGAATTTAATAAAAATTCCACTGAATATTGATGTTGTATTGTGGTATATATCTGTTATATTTACTGTAATTTCAGCAGTTGATTATATTTGGAAAAACATAAAAGTATTAGATTTAAACAATATTTAAAATAGGAGGAAATAATGGCAATAAAGAAAACTGATAAGTTTGAAAGAATAGAAGATAAAGATGAAAGAAAAAAAGCTCTATCCATTGCACTTGAAAAAATTGAAAAAGATTTTGGAAAAGGAATAATAATGAGAATGGGTGATGCCCCTAAAGTAAATATAGAATCAATAAGCACAGGAGCAATGAACTTGGATATTGCTTTAGGAATTGGAGGAATACCTAAAGGAAGAATTGTTGAAATTTATGGTCCGGAATCTTCCGGTAAAACTACATTAACATTGCATATAATAGCAGAAGCCCAAAAAATTGGAGGAGTAGCGGCATTCATTGATGCAGAGCATGCTTTGGATCCTGAATATGCTAGAAAATTAGGAGTGGATGTTGATAATTTGCTTATTTCACAACCTGATACAGGAGAACAAGCACTAGCTATTGTAGAAGCATTGGTTAGAAGTTCTGGAATTGACTTAGTTATAGTTGACTCTGTTGCGGCACTTGTTCCTAGAGCGGAAATTGAAGGAAATATGGGAGATTCTCATATGGGATTACATGCAAGACTTATGAGTCAAGCATTGAGAAAGTTAGCAGGGATAATCTCAAAGTCAAATACAACTGTTGTATTTATTAACCAATTAAGATTAAATATTTCAACTAATCCTTATGCCGGTGGAGGTCCTGCTGAAACTACAACAGGAGGTAGAGCTTTAAAATTCTATGCGAGTGTAAGAATCGATATAAGACGTGCTGAACAATTAAAACAAGGTGATGGAGAACCATATGGAGCAAAAACTAAAGTAAAAGTAGTTAAAAACAAAATGGCACCTCCATTTAAAACATGTGAATTTGATATAATTTTTGGTGAAGGAATATCAAAACTTGGAATTATAGTTGATATGGCAGCAGATAAAAATATTATTAAAAAGTCAGGTGCATGGTATAGTTGTGGAGATATTAAATTAGGACAAGGAAAAGAAAAAGCAAAAGCTTATTTAGAAGAACATCCAGCATTTTTAGAAGAAATAAAAGAAAAAATATATGCAGCTTATGGCATTGATTATGAGAAAAAAGATGTTCCGGAAGAAATTGAGACAACGACTTTAATAGATGAAGAAATCGAAAATTCAGAAGAATTATTGTTGGATGATTTAATAATTGAATAATTTTTATATTAAAGATGAGATTAGATGCTCATCTTTTTTATGTGGATTCTATATAAGATGATTTTTATTTATTATTATGATATAATAAATATGATTTTATTCCATATATTAAAGCGATATTTTTTGTATAATAGTCGTTTTAATTTAATTATGATATAAAATAATTATTTTTTAGGAGGTTTTATGAAAATAGATTTATTGAAAGACAGTTTTATAAATATTTCTAAAAATATTTATGATTCTGATTTTATTAATTTAGCAAAAATTAATTGTGGAAAAATATGTTTTGATGATAACACTCTATTTCTTTCTAAAAGTAGTAAAAATAAACTAAATTCTCAACCGATAGAAAATAACAAAGAATGTATTTATATTTTTAAGTATTTTGATTCTTATGGGATACTAGCTGATTTGCCAATTGAAGAATATATTTCTGAGAAAATAAAATGTCATGAACTTGTTTTACCGGATGTTATTCAAGGGATGATTGCAAATTATCATATTTACAATTCCGAAACTGCTCCTTCTTTCATTGTGCATAAAGAAGAAATTGATTATGAAAGTATTATTGAAGAGAAAAAATACGAAAAAGAATATCATTTTGATAATATTGATTTATATGTGTATTTTAGAGATGAAGCAAAAGAAATTTTAGAAAAATTTTCAGGTATAGAACAAATGTATGTAGCTGATGGTCACCATAGATTATATACATCTTCTATGTTAAAAAATAAAAATACTGTTTTTTCTTGTTTTCTAAGTTTTTCACAAGTAAAAATTTCTCCTATTCATAGAGTAATTAAAAATATAGATGCTACTTCTTTTGAAAAGGCAAGATTATTTATGGATAGCTTTTTAGAAGTTTTTGATGAGGGAGAATTGAAAAAAGGATTTGTCAGAATATCATATCAAGGAGATTCTTTTCTTGTAAAGTTAAAAGATACAGAAAAGGATTTGTTTTGGAATAATGATGTTTTTAGAATGAATACTCAAATTATTTCAACTGCTTTTAGAATTTTAAATTTTTCAAATGTTGAATATATTGGAGATTGTGATTTAGATTCAACGAAGAAAAATCTTGGTAAAAATGATGTATTAATTGAAATTTGTCCATTAGATACTGATGAATTTATGGAATTAGCTAATGAAGTCTGTGTACTTCCGCCGAAATCTACATTTTTTATTCCAAAGTTTCCATCGTTTTTAGTTTTTAAAAAATATAAATAGGAGGTACTTAAATGCAAGCAGTTATATTAGCCGCAGGACTTGGTAGCAGATTAAAGAAACTTACTGAAAATAATACAAAATCAATGGTAGAAGTAAATGGCATTTCTTTAATGGAAAGAATGCTTAGAATATTAGATAAAAAATCTCTTTCAAATATTGTTGTCGTTACAGGATATAAGAGTGAGTTTTTTATTAATTATATAAAGTCTCTAAATATAAATACTAAATTGACGTTTATAAACAATGAAATTTATGATAAAACGAATAATATTTATTCAATGTTTCTTGCTAAAAATGAAATGATTAATGAAGATAGTATTTTACTTGAATCTGATTTGATTTTTGATGATAAAATGATTACAGAAATCTTAGAAGATAAACGAAAAAATTTAGCTTTGGTTGTAAAATATGAACGTTGGATGGATGGTACTTGTTTAAAGATAAATGAGGATGAGGAAATATTAGATTTTATTCCTGGAAAAGATTTTAATTTTAAAGATGCAAATAATTATTTCAAAACTATAAATATTTATAAATTTTCTAAAGAATTTTCAAAAAATATTTATTTTCCTTTTTTAGAAGCATATATGAGTGCTAATGGAAAAAATGATTATTACGAAGCGGTTTTAAAGACAATAATTGATTTAGGTAAAAATCATATATATGCAAAAGTGATATCAGAAGATATTAAATGGTATGAAATTGATGATGAACAAGATTTAGATATTGCTTCTTCAATATTTTCAACAGGAGATGAAAAACTTGAAAAATACCAAATAAGATATGGTGGTTATTGGAGATATCCTAAATTACTAGACTTTTGTTATTTAGTAAATCCATATTTTCCACCTAAAAAAATGATAGATGAATTAAAATATAATTTTAAAGTGCTTCTTGAACAATATCCTTCAGGACTTAATGTCAATTCGAGTCTTGTGGCTAAAATTTTTGATATAAAGAAAGAAAATATTGTTGTTGGAAATGGAGCTGCTGAACTTATAAAATCAGTCATCGAAAAAATTGATGGAAATATTGGTTTTATAAGGCCTACCTTCGAGGAATACCCTAATAGACATAATAGCGAAAAATCAATAGTATTTATTCCAAAAAATGATAATTTTTCATATACCGCTAAAGATATAATTGAATTTTATTCTAATAAAGATATAGAAGCATTGATTTTAATTAACCCTGATAACCCTACAGGAAATTATATCTGTAAAAAAGATGTTTTTACTCTAATTGATTGGGCAAAGGATAAAAAAATTAAATTTATCTTAGACGAGAGTTTTGTTGATTTTGCAGAAGAAGAAAATTCTACATTTTTAGATAATGAGTTGTTAAGTTTATATGATAATTTTATTGTTGTAAAAAGTATTTCA
>CABRGI010000060.1 GCA_902470455.1 uncultured Parvimonas sp. | reverse complement strand
GATACTACAATGGATATTAGAGAAAATGTTGACATAGTTATAGATAAAGTTGACATGATTATGAATATTATAGAAACTATAAAATCTTATTTTAGAAAAAAATAAATTCTATATTTTATCATATAAATTTTTTCTAATTTCTATTTTTTTATAAATGTGGGAGGCTATTATGGGAGTTATAGGAAAATCAGAATTGTTAGAATATTTGTATAAAGTTGGAGAAGGAAAAGCTAATTATAAATTACACAAAATGATGATAGTAGCATTTTTAGCTGGGATATTTATAGCACTTAGTGGACTTTCTTATATAGTAGTTAATACAGGAATGGCTAGTTTAAATCCAACTTATGGTAAATTTATATCGGGAGTTTGTTTCTCTTTTGGACTTTTCGCGGTAGTTGTTGCAGGAGCGGATTTATTTACAGGTAATATATTGATTCTTGCTCCAGCTTTAGCAAAGAGAATTACTTTTCCAAAGATGTTTAGAAATTGGGCAGTTGTTTATCTATTTAACTTTGTAGGATCAGTTTTTATTGCGCTGTTAGTTTATTTCGCAAGTGTTCTTTCACCAGAAATGCTTGCTTACTTACATAAAATTACAGTTGCAAAAACTACACAAAGTTTTTTAGTTTTGTTATGTAAAGGAATAGGATGTAATATTTTTGTATGCTTGGGAGTTTGGATGTCCTATGCTTGTAAAGACGGAGTTTCAAAATTCTGTGCTTGTGCAATATCTATTATATTATTCTTAATTTGTGGTTTTGAGCATAGTGTTGCTAATATGTTCTATCTTTCATTATCTACAATACTATCTGATATAGAGATAGGAGCAGTTATATATGATTTAATTCCTGTTACAATAGGAAATATAATTGGAGGAAGTATAGTAGCAGTTTGCTATTATTTTGCTTATAGAGATTAGGGGATGTAGATATGTTAGAATTTCCAAAAAAATTTAATGTGAAATTGACTTTATATAATGAAGATTATTCCTTTGGAAATGGATTATATAGATTACTATTATTAATTGATGAATATAAATCAGTTAATAGAGCATGTAAAGAAATGAGAATGGCATATTCTAAAGCATATAAAATGATAGTTCGTTCTGAGAAAGATTTGAATTGTAAACTTTTAGTTGGTAAAATCGGAGGTAAGGGTGGTGGAGGATCTACTCTAACTGAAGAGGCAAGAGAACTAATGTCTTTGTATGAACAAATTAGTAAAAAAACAGAAGAATTTGTTGAAAAAGAAATAGCGAATTTTGGAAAATAAATAAAAAAACGGAGAAAAATATAATTCTTCGTTTTTTTTTATGAAAAATTTTTTAAAAAAGTTCTGATAATTCTATGTTTAAATTATTATAAATTGAGGGTATCAATATTATACAAAATTAAACAAGGAGGTCTTTTAATATGGATCATGTAAAAGGATTAGAAAATGTAGTTGAAAATTCAAAGAACTTAGCAGGTGCTCTACCTAATGAAATGAAAGCATTTAGAGCTTTATCCGGAGAAGTTTTTAAAGAAGGTGTATTATCTGTAAAAGAAAAAGAATTTGTTACACTTGGGATAGCAATTGCTGTTCGTTGTGAAGGCTGTATTGAAGCACATGTAAGAAATCTTGTTAATTTAAAAGCAACAAGAGAAGAAATTGCTGAAGTTATCTCTGTTGCAGTTGTAATGGGTGGTGGACCTTCAACAGTTTATGGAGCAAAGGCTTTAGAAGCATTTGATCAACTATCTAAATAATCTTATTAATAAAAAAGTGGTGACGACACCACTTTTTTGTTGAAAAATATATTTTTTTATGATAAAATAATACGGTAATTTTTACAAAGGATAAATTTTAGAAGAAAAGTGTTTTGCTTGGCACCCACTTTAAAAATCAAGTGCTGGGGCACATTTGCCCTTTTTTTGTTGAACAAAGCACTCCAAAAAAGGAGGAAATATGAACGTTAAAAAAATTACAAGACAGGGAATGGTAGCAGCAATTTATGTTGTATTGACTATTCTTTCAGAAACTTTTGGATTGGGCTATGGAAGTTTACAATTTAGACTTTCAGAAACTTTAGCAATTTTACCATTTTTTAATCCGGAATACACAATTGGTGTAACATTAGGTTGCTTTTTAGCAAATATAGCAAGTACAGTAGGAATTATTGATATGGTGGTTGGAACTTTGGCAACATTTGTTGTTGCATTGATTATGACTAAAATCAAAAACTTCTACATAGCTTGTTTAGTACCAGTTGTAGTAGGTATGCTTCCAATAGCATTGGAAATATATTTTATGATGCCAAATCCTGTAGGTTTTTGGACTATATTAGGAGAATTAATGCTTTCTGAAGCCTTAGTTATCTATGCAGTAGGAGTTCCTGTTTTTTATATTTTATGTAAAAACAAAGCATTTACAAAAGCTCTTGAATTTAAAAGAGATATAAAATAAATGTAAAAATTGGTGTGTTTATTCATACCAATTTTTTGTTGCTTTTTAGATAATCAAATAATAAATATATTTTTACCCCTTTTCAAATTTATTAAAATGTGGTAAACTTTGACTATAATTTTATTTTAATAAGGAGAAATTTTATGTGGTTATTAGATATAATCAAAGTTATAATTTTAGGTATTGTTGAAGGAATTACCGAATGGTTACCTGTTAGCAGTACAGGTCATATGATTTTGGTTGATGAATTTTTAAAATTAAATCAGTCTGCTGAATTTAAGGAGATGTTTTTGGTTGTTATTCAACTTGGAGCAATTCTTGCGGTTGTAATTATGTTTTTTAACAAGTTAAATCCTTTTTCGAAAAGGAAGACTAAGGAACAACAAAAAGATACGATTAATATGTGGTTAAAAGTCATTGTCGGAGTCATTCCTGCAGGAGTTTTGGGAGTGCTTTTTGATAAGACTTTGGAAAAATATTTTTATAATTTTCCAACAGTTGCATTTACCTTAGTTTTATATGGTATTTTATTTATAGTTGTTGAAAATAATCCGAAATTTAAAAAACAAAATATAAAAAGATTTGAAGATTTAAGTTATTCATTAGCTTTTTATGTAGGATGTTTTCAAGTTTTAAGTTTAATTCCGGGGACTTCTAGATCCGGAGCTACTATAATTGGAGCTTTAATTCTTGGACTTTCAAGAAGTTTAGCGGCAGAATTTTCATTCTTTATGTCAATTCCGGTTATGTTTGGTGCAAGTTTATTAAAACTTAGAAAATTTGGGTTTGCATTTAGTTTTTTCCAATTTTTCATTTTAATACTTGGAATGTTTGTAGCATTTGTAGTTTCTGTAATGGCAATAAAAATGTTGATGAGATATATTAAAAAGCATGATTTTAAAGTTTTCGGATATTACAGAATCGTTCTTGGTGTAATTTTAATTTTATATTATATTTTACATTAAAAATAATTTTAATAAGGGATATTTAAGTCAAATAGTAAGTTTTCTATTTGACTTTTTTTGTTATATTTGATAAACTGAATTAACATAATAAAGGAGATGATATCTATGAAAAAAAGATTTCTAATTATGGCTCTTACAATCTGTCTTTGTACTACTTTTGTTTCTTGCAAGAAAAGACCGATACCGGAAGAAAAGTCAAAAGAAAATACTCAAATAGATGCTAAAGAGAAAAAGATTAAAGAAAACATTGAAGAGGACGAAAAGGATAAAAAACCTGACGAAAATAAAGAAAATAAAGAAGAAAAAGGTTTGAAATTTACAGTTAAGGATATTGGAGGAAATGGGGTTAAAAAAGTTTCAGAGAAAAATTCTAAAATGCCATTTGATATCTACACTGTTGGTATGGAATTTACTATAGAATTAGACGGGACTTCTTACAATATTAAAGATGCTATTTCAAAAGGCGTTTTGGATGAAGATAAATTAATTCAAAAGATAAAAAATGATAGAAAAAGTGGGGAATCCTCTAGTGAAATGTATAAAGATGGTGGTACTATAATATATAGATATAAAGATTATTCTATTGTAAAATACAATTCAATTGATGGTGATGAAGATATGTATATCACTAGAGAAAAAGATTTAGATTCTTTGGATAAAATATTAAATAAAAACTAGGATAAAAAGGTCAACAACTGAGAATTGTTGACTTTTTTTAATAAATTTTTAAAAGTAAAGAAAATTAAAAAAGGAAGTGAGCTTAATGTGTAAAGAATGTTATGTAAATCAAAGTAGGATGACACCACTATTAAATCCTATAGATTGTTTACAAAATCATACTCAATATATCTGTGGAACTTGCGGAAGATGTATTTGTATTGAACACGATAAAAAGAGAGGATTACAACGTTGGAATTTTCCTTTTAAATCTTTGGAAATTGCAAAATTATATTTGATAACAGCTGATTATACGACAAAAAAACCATGTGGTATTTATGAGATTTTAAGTGAAAATGGAAGACTATCTTATAAGATTTTTGAAGATGAAAAGTGTTTAAAAGATTATTTAAAAAGAAATAAGGGAAAAATTTGTGAAAAAATGAAACCTGTTTTTATTGTTGAAGAATATTTAGAATATGATAATACACAGGTTAGAAAATTAACTCCTGATGAAGTAGATAGATATATTTCAGAGAGATAAAAAATTTTATTCTTAAAAGAGTTTTAGATGAACTCCAATATATCATAGATACATTTAGTTTTGCTTGTTTACAAGCAAAACTATGAAATCTCCACAGTTGATTGTATCCAAATCAAAGATTTAGACAATCTTTGCGTCAGACTTGCTTTTGTTTACAAGTAAACAAAGTTAGGGCTAGATTCGTTTTGCTTCACTACGGTCGAGATGACGTATAAGGGGAAAAACTTCTTTTAATATCTTAACGTGAAAGGTAAAAATATAGAAAGTAGTAAAAAATTGTCTAAAAAGTAAAAAAGTTTCACGTCATAGTAATTCGCAAAGCAATGCTACTAACACGTCATTTCGACCGAAACGAAGCTTTGCTGAGTGTAGTGGAGAAATCTCATTTGATTGTTTATTTGTAAACAATCAAAATAAGGTCTGACGGAGTAATTGTATTATTTGATACAATTTTGCTAGAAATCTCCTAAAGCTCCTATAGTATTAAAAAAATCTTTGTATTGAAAAATGCTCTTTAAGACTGAAATTTATACAAAAAAATCGCAGATTTTCGTCTGCGATTTTATTTAAAAACATTTTTTATTACTTAATCAGCTATTATTAAACCGTAATTTCCATCTTTTCTCTTATATAATACATTTGTTTTATAATCTTTTGCATTCTTGAAAATGAAAAAGTCATGGTTTAAAAGTTCTATTTGTAAAATAGCTTCTTCTTCAGACATCGTAGCTACATCGAATTTTTTAACTCTAACAATTTTTGATTCTTCTTCTTCCAAAGGTTCAGCAATTTTTTCAAATCTTATAGTTTCTAAAGCTTGATATTTCTTTTGTAGTTTAGTTTTGTTTTTTCTTATTTGTCTTTCAAGATTATCCAAAACGATGTCTATTGAAGTATACATATCGTTTGTGCTTTCTTCTGCTCTAAGTATTGTGCTATTTGGTAAATAAATTGTAGCTTCAAAAATCTTATCGTTTTTAACTGCACTGTAAGTAACTTT
>CABRGI010000059.1 GCA_902470455.1 uncultured Parvimonas sp. | reverse complement strand
AGAAAATATGGGAAAGATATTTAACAATTTAATATTATAAAAAACTATAACTACATGGATTTATTCTATGTAGTTTTTTGTTGTGAAAATATAAAAAATAATAATTTTTTAAAAATTTAGGTTTTTTCCTCCACTATTTTATATTTTTAGTATATAATGTTGAAAAATAGATATTTTAAATTAAAAATGTATTTTTATTTTTTAAATAATTTTTGCTAAAAAGGGTTGCAAAATATGAAAAAATAGTATAAAATATAAGTGTAATAGAAAACGTGGTATAATATGGAGTAAAATGGAGTTAGTTTTTAGGGGGTGATGGCATTGTTTTTAGGAGATTTTCCACATACTTTAGATGATAAAGGCAGATTAATTATGCCATCAAAATTTAGAAATGAACTGGGAGCTAATTTTATAGTTACTCGTGGCCTTGAAGGTTGTTTATTTGTTTTTACTGAACAAAAGTGGATAGAATTTACAGAACAACTAAATTCAAAGGGCTTAAGCAAAAAAGATGTACGTTCAATAACGAGATTCTTTTGTAGTTGTGCGATGAATACAGATTTAGATAAACAAGGAAGATTTGTAGTAAACAAAAACTTGCGTGAATTTGCAGGTATTGAAAGAGATGTAATGATTATCGGAGTTTCAGACAGAATTGAAATTTGGTCTAAAGAAAAATGGGATGAATATAGTGAAGCTGAATACAGCGATGATGCTATTATGTCAGAAAGATTTGACGGTCTTGATTTTTAAGGAAATAATTTATGGAATTTAATCATATACCGATAATGTTAGATGAAGTAATAGATGGTTTAGATATAAAACCTGACGGCATTTATGTAGATTTGACTGTTGGTGGTGCAGGTCATTCAACAGAGATATTAAAAAGAATAAAAAACGGAAAACTAATTTGTGTTGACCAGGATGAGGAAGCTTTGTCAGTTGCAAAGGAAAGACTTTTAAAAATATCAGAGAATGTTTTGTTTTATAAAAGTAATTTTGAAAATTTTAAAGAAATTTTGGATTATTTCAATATAGACAAAGTTGATGGTGTTTTGTTGGATATTGGAGTTTCTTCCTATCAAATAGATAACGGACAGAGAGGTTTTTCATATATGATTGATGCTCCATTGGATATGAGAATGGACAGAGATCTTAAAAAAAGTGCATTTGATGTTGTAAATTATTACAATTCTGAAGATTTGGAATATATTTTTTATAACTACGGTGAAGAAAAATGGGCAAAGAGAATTGTAGAATTTATAGTTAATTATAGAAAAGAAAAGTTAATAGAAACTACTTTCGAATTAGTTGATATTATTGAAAGGGCTATTCCAAAATCTGTTAGAGCAAAAGGTGGACATCCTGCAAAAAGAGTGTTCCAAGCTATAAGGATTGAGGTTAATAGAGAACTTGAAGTTATTAAAAAAGTTATTCCTGACATTGTAGATAGACTAAATAAAGATGGTAGATTATGTATTATTACTTTTCATTCTTTGGAAGATAGGATTGTTAAGGATTCTTTTAAAGAATTAGCAAGAGGTTGTATTTGTCCTAAAGAATTATATGTTTGTGTTTGTAATAATAAACCAAAAATAAAAATTCTAACAAAAAAACCAATAATACCTTCCGAAGAAGAGATGAATGAAAATTCAAGATCGAAAAGTTCGAAATTGAGGATTTGTTCAAAAATTTAGGAGGATGATTTATATGAGCACGGCTCAAGTAAAATATATTAATGTTTCAGGCGAGAGAATTTCAGAACAAAACACTAAAGCCTACGGAATTACCAGAGAATCCAGTTTATATAAAAATATTACACTTTTTATATTCACTTTTATTACATTAACTTTTAGTGTAGTAATTTTATATGGATATTTAAATATTGCTCAACAAAATAGAATAATAAATACACTAAACTCTGAAATTCGCTCGCTAGAAACTGAAAGAGATGATTACAATATGAAACTTGAGCCTTATAAATCTGTTGACAGGATTGCAAAGCTCGCAAGACTTAACTATAATATGGATTTTCCTAAAAAGGAACAAGTAAGATATTTGGATAAGATTGATTAATTTATTAAACTTAGACAGGGGAGTTTAAATGAAAAATAAGAAATATAGTATTAAAAATAAAACAGTCTCTTCTCGTTCGGCTGTTTTATTTTTTATTTTTATAATACTTTTTAGCACTATAATTGTTAAATTGGCATATTTACAATTATATTCAAATAACAAATATAGTATTGAAGAATTTAAAGATTCAGTAAGCTATACACCACTTGAAGCAAAAAGAGGTTCTATTTTTGATAGAAATGGAAATACATTAGCAAAAAGTATAAGTGTATATAATGGATATTTTTCGACTCTAGATTTTAATCGATACAAAAAAAGTAATGGCAAACTTAAAGATGCAGAAACAAAAAAATTAGATAAAATTTTTGAAATATTACAGTTGAATAAAGAAGAAATATTTGAAAAAGCAGATCAATATAATAATTTGCTAATAAAAAAAGATATTACTGAAGAACAGAATGCAACTGTTAAGTCTAAAAATTCTCTTATTGTTAGTGTAACTAATAATAAAGAAGTGTATTTTTCTGTATTGGAGTATGATAAATTTAAACTATATTCTCAAAAAGCTAGGGAAGCTGAAGAATCAAAATTAGATGAAATTTTTTCAGCTCTTGAGCTTGATAAGAAAAAAATATTTGATAGAGCAGATAGAGGCACTAACTTTAGAATAAAAAAGAGTATAAGTCCTGAACTTGCAAAAGAAATTAAGGAGATTAATTCTTCAATAATTAGTATTGAAATAGAACAAAGTAGAAATTATATAGATGGAACTTTAGCGCCTTTTGTACTTGGACATGCAAGTGAAAACGGAGGTCAAAGCGGAGTTGAAAATTCACTTAACGAGACTCTTTCTGGAACAAATGGCTCTAAAAGGGTAATAAGAGAAAATCTTAATAAATCTGTAGAAGATGTTATTGAAGCAAAAGATGGAAAAGATTTATATTTAACTATAGATAGTACAATACAAAAATATGTTGCTGAATATGGACAACAATATTTTGAACAAGAAAAACCTCTTAAATTGACTGTAA
Source organism: uncultured Parvimonas sp. (assembly GCA_902470455.1). GTDB lineage: Bacteria > Bacillota > Clostridia > Tissierellales > Peptoniphilaceae > Parvimonas. The sequence continues at coordinate 2,555 of CABRGI010000059.1, read as the reverse complement.
TTGTATCGGATGTAACAAATGGAGATATTGTAGCTATGGATAGTTTTCCGAAATATGATACAAATAATCCTACAGTTCCTCTTGATAATGATAAAGTTAAAGAATTTGATAATTTAGATGAAAAAGAAAGATTGGAAAAAATATTTGCAATGTGGAGAAATCCTGCAGTAAGTGATAGTTATGAACCAGGTTCTGTATTTAAACTTATAACAGCATCTTCATCTTTAGAAGAAAATACAGATACTTTAGATTCTACTTTTTACTGTAATGGGTTTATTAAAGATATTCCAGGAATTACACTTAGATGTTTTAACTGGCAAAATCCACATGGAAAAGAGACTTTTACTGAAGCGCTAGATAACAGTTGTAACCCTGCTTTTGTACAAATGGTTAGACATTTGGGTAAAGAAAAATTTTTTAGATATATAAATGGATTTGGTTTTGGGAATAAAACAGGAATCAATTTACCGGGAGAGTCTGTTGGACAAGCACCTAAATCATTATCGGATATAGGTGCGGCAGAGCTTGCAACAATGAGCTATGGACATGGTATTTCTGTTACTCCTATTCAGATGATTACTGCGGCAAATGCTGTCGTAAATGGAGGATATTTATTAGAACCACAAATTAGTATTAATAATGTTGAGAAAGATTCTGAAGGAAAAATTAAAATAAAAGATAATGAAGCCATAGTTAAAAATCAAATTATTTCGAAAGAAACAAGTGACAAGATGAGAGTTTTAATGGAACATGGTGTAACTGATGGTATTGTTAATAAAGTCTATTCTAATAAAGTTAGAATTGGGGGAAAGTCAGGAACTACAATTAAAGCGGTAAATGGTAAATATGACGATCAAAAGACAGTTGCTTCACTATATATTGCATTTCCTATCGAAAACCCAAAATATAGTATTTTGATTATTTTTGATGAACCAAAAGTGAATGTAGGAGGTACAAGTGCTTGTTCTCCACTAGCAAAAAAACTTGCTGAAGAAATAGTTGATTACAAACAAATTACAAATAGTAATGATGAAAATGGCATAGTAAGAAAGACAAAAGTTCCGGATGTTAGAGGTCTTACTTTGGAATATGCAACAGAACTTTTAAAAGGACAATATTTAAATTATAGTATAGAAGGTTCCGGTTCTTCAAAATCTGTTGTTACTAAACAAAGCGAAGAACCTGATAAGAGATTAGTTGAAGGAAGCACAGTTAATTTGACTGTATCTGATGATGAAAATGAAAAATTATTGGTTGTTGATTTTTCAAATATGTCTTATCAACAAGCTATGGATGTAGTAAATAAGATGGGGTACAAATATAAAACTTCCGGTGGTAAAGGAAAATTTGTATCTTCAAACAAACAAATAGGAAGTTATATTTCAAAGGATGAAGAAATAGTTCTAACGTTCGAAGATTAATTTAGGAGATGATAAAATGAGTATATCAAGATTTACAATTTGGAGCATTTTGCTTAGTTTTTTTCTAACAATTATTATAGCAAAAATTTCAATTCCATATCTAAGAAAATTTAAACTTGGTCAAAATATAAGAGATGATGGCCCACAAAGTCATTTATCTAAAGCAGGAACACCAACTATGGGTGGAATATTTTTTGTGATTGCTATAATACTTACGACATTTTGCTTAGGCAATTTTTCTAGAGAAGTATTTGCTGTATTAATCGGAATGTTAGGCTTTACACTTATTGGTTTTTTGGATGACTTTTTCAAACTCGTTATGAAAAGATCTTTAGGACTTACAGAAATTCAAAAATTAATTATTCAATTTATAATTAGTATTATTGTAATAATTTTTATAGAAAAAGTTGTAGGAACAGATTTAAGATATCAATTAATTCCTTTTGTAAAAGGAACTGTGAATTTTGGATGGTTTATTTATCCTATATTAGTTTTTGTAATGATTGGTACTGCAAATGCAACAAATTTAACTGATGGATTAGATGGACTTTCATCTTCCGTTTCTATTCCGGTATTTTTAGGTCTCGGACTAATAAGTTCTTCAAGATTTCCAAGCGTTGGAGTGTTTTCTCTAGTATTTATGGCAAGTTTAATGGGTTTTGTTATGTTTAACTCATATCCTGCTAGAGTGTTTATGGGAGATACAGGTTCAATGGCTTTAGGTGGTGCAATATCAACAATATGTATATTAAATGGAATGATTTTCTACTTACCAATTATTGGTGGAATTTATGTTATAGAAGCATTATCTGTTATTATTCAAGTTGTTAGTTATAAAACTAGGAACAAAAAAAGAGTTTTCTTGATGAGCCCTATACATCATCATTATGAATTGAAAGGGTATAAAGAGCCACAAATTGTAACATCTTTTGCTGTAATTAGTGGGATATTGACAATAATATCTGTTTATTTGTTTTTTAATATTTAATAGGAGTATTTTATGGGAATAGTAGATAAAAAAGTTTTGGTTATAGGATTAGGATTATCAGGAATTTCAACTATTAAAACTCTTTCTTCTTTAAAAGCTGAGGTGTATTGTTATGATGATAAAGAAGTATCAGAATTGCAAAGAGT
>CABRGI010000058.1 GCA_902470455.1 uncultured Parvimonas sp. | reverse complement strand
AAATCATAGTTGCATTATAAATAGAATTTTCATCAATATCATTATTTACAATTTTTATATTTTCCAAAATTGACATATTAAAAAGTTCACTGTCCTGCATAATTGCAGAAATTTTTTCTCTAATATATTTTTTATTTATCTCTTTTATATTTATTCCGTCGATTAAAATTTCTCCGCTTGTGACTTCAAAAAATCCAAGCAAAAGATAAACTATCATACTTTTACCGCTTCCGGTAGAGCCGATAATTCCAAGACTTTCTCCCGCATTTACAACGAAACTTATATTATCCAAAACGACATTATCATTAAATTTTAAGCTGACATTTTTAAATTCAATCTTTTCAGAAAAAGAGACATCTCTTATTCCATAATCATAGTCCTCTTCAGGCAAATCCAAAACTTCATAAATTCTGGAAATTGAAACACTCGCCTTAGCCATATCACTGAGTAATTGCCCCATGTGTCTAATTGGCCAAATAATGATATTAATATAGATAACAAAAGCAATTAAATCTCCAAAATTCATTTTACCTATGATAGTTTCATATCCCCCAACTACCAGAATTATTGCAAGCTGTAGAAAAGTTAAAAAGTCATTTACAGCTCTAAATCTTGCGAAAGTCTTCATAAAATTATTTTGAGTTATATTAAATTCTTCGTTTTTTTCTCTAAAACGATTTAAAATATAATCTTCTCTATTAAATGCTTTTACAACCCTTATATTAAATAAAACCTCTTTTATGAAAACCATAAGTTCGCTTTCAGCTTCATCCGTTTTTTTGAAAATTTCACCGATTTTTTTGTAAAAAACATAAGATAAAACAGAAATCACAATACAAAGGCTTATACTTATCATTGCAAGTTTAAAATTAATCAAAGACATAACGATAATTACCAGAATAATTGTAGCTATAGATCCAAAGGCATTGACAAGTTGAGCTGCAAAAAGTTTTCTTACTGTTTCAATATCCGAAGAACTCCTTTGAATTAAATCTCCTGTAGAATAATCATTCAAACATCTTATATCTATATTTAAAAATTTATTATACATTTTTTCTTTTAAGTTAAAAATTAAATTTTCACAAGCAACATTAGAATAGTAATTCCTCAAAAATATAAAAATACAACTGATTCCTGTTAAAATAACTATTACAAAAGCTAATATGTATATATTTCCTCTAAGAAAATCTCTACCGCCTATAAGATTAACGGCCTTTCTTAAAATATCGTATTTGTACTCCTTATTTCCGATAATTGAATCTACAGTAATCATAATTACAATAGGTGTAAGCCCGGAAAAAATTTGTATAAAAATTGTAGAAATCATAGAAAGAAAATAAGTCAATCTATTATTTTTTAAAATCTTCCAAAAAAGTTTAATTTCTTTCAATACATCACCTCAAAACATACTTACTTATATTTTAATCTAAATTAGAAAAAAAGGCAAATTTTATTGATTTTATATGGTATAATACAATAAGAGGTGATTTTATGTGCACAACTTTTTCTATTTTTAGAAATGGAGAAACACTACTTGGAAGAACTATGGATTTAAGAGCGTATCACAAATATGAATTTAAGTTCTTTCCTAAAAATTTTAACTATGAAGAAGATGTTTTTGGAAACAAATTATATACTAAATACAAAATTATGGGTGCAACTTTTAGAGATTATGACCATTTAATTGACGGAATAAACGAAAAAGGACTTCTGGGTTGTACCAATTCCTTTAGAAATGCAATTAATTTTAAAAGAGAGCCTTTGAATTCAAAATTAAATTTAACATCCACAAAGCTTTTAAATGTTTTTTTGACAAATTGTGAAACACTTGAAGATATAAAAAATCTAGCTCCTAAGTTATATATAATAGAAAAATCTCTTGTTGATGAAAATAACTACTCAAGACATTATCATTATATGTTTACAGACAAAAATAATAAGAGCTTAATTTTGGAAATTGAAGACGGAAATTTAAAAGTTTACGAAAATGAATACAATATAATGACAAACAGTCCAAGTTTTACAAAGCATATCAGAAATTTAGAAAAATATATAGAAAAAAGAGAATTAAAAGGAAATATCTATACACCTACAAAAAGATTTATAAGAGCTTACATAGAGTTGGAAAACTTAAAAGAAAAAAATTTTTCAGAAAGTAATGAAAATATTTTATTTAATTCTTTAAAAAAATTCACAATCAGCAAAAAAGACTTGGAAAATCTTCCGGAAGACTCACAAAATATAACCCTTTATTATTCCGTATCAAATGCAAAAACTTTAAAATATTATCTAAAATATACAAATTTGGAGAATATTAATTCATTTTCATTCGATGACTTCAAGGACGAAAATAGCAAAACTACAGTTCAATTTATCTAACGAAAAAATGACTTTACAAAATGTAAAGTCATTTTAAATTTATTTAAAATTTTATTCAAATACTATTTTATAATTTTCTTTTATTTCTTTTGTAGTATTTAGGAGATCTGTAATAACTTTCTTTGCAACCTCTTTTGACTGTTCAAAAACATCACTTTCTCTTGCACCAGCTTCTGCGTTTTCCTTACCACTTTGAGTGAACTCTGCATAGTCATCAACTTTAACCGGATTAAAAATAGAAGTTTTTTCATCATAAACTTTTAAGGATTTCATATCCAACTCATTTGATAATACTTTTGATTCAGGCAAAGTAACTTTTATAGTTTTATTAGCATTATCAACCTCAACCTTAGTTTCAGACAAATCTATTCCAATTTTCAAAACACCTGTATAAGTTACTATAAAACTGGATTTAGTAAATGGCAACTTAATATTGAAAAAAGTATTCCAATCTTCTCTACTGGCTACTTCTTTGTACTTGTACTGAATCGTTGCCAATTCTTTTAATTCTTTAACCTGTACTCCTATAGTTTCATTTGTAATTTTAGGTTTTCCATTATCTGTTCTGAACCAAAAATAAGTTCCTCCACCAACTATTATAATCAATAGTAAAACCATAGGCATAGAAACAGCTTTTTTAAAAAAATTCTTCAAAGTATTTTTCATTTTAATAATCCTCCTAAATAAATATAATAACGTAACCATTATATATATATATATAGGATGTCAAGTATTTTTTTTTTTCATAATTAAAAAAGCGAATAAATTATACTTTATTCGCCATATCAATTATTTTTTTAAATCTATGATTTACTCCCGATTTGCTGATTTTTAGAATCTCCGCCAATTCTTTTAATGAATAGCTAGGATTTTTTAATCTCAATTCGCAAAGTTCAAGTAAATTTTTATCTATATTATTTTTACCATATCTTTTATAAAGTTTGTTTATTGCATCAATTTGAGCAAAAGCAGTATTTAAAGTCTTATCCAGATTTGCAGTTTCACAATTTGTAAGTCTATTTGTATTATTCTTTATTTCCTTTATCATCTTCGTTTCTTCAAACTTAAACAAACTATTTACAGTTTCAACAAGTGAAAGAAAATCTGAAATCATCTCGCTGTCTTTTACATATACGATATATTGACCTTTTTTTTCAAGACTCTTTGCCTTTATGCCAAATAGCTTTAGATATTTTATAACAAGTTTTGCCAACTCCTCAGAATTTAAAGTGAATTCTAAGTGGTAACTTTTGTCAGGATTGGCTATTGAACCCGCTCCCAAAAAAATTCCACATAAAAAGTTTTTAATAAAATTTTTACTTTTTGTTGAATCTTCATATAAATCATCTTTTGGAAAAAGACTATCCAAATCAGAGAAAAAAGTATCTCCTAAAAATCTTCTCGAAACTTCTTCATCTTCTATTACAATTTTATATACATTATTCTTTCTTAAATTTGAAATTTTGGAAACCATTATTTTCCCATCATAAGAGTATAAAAATTTAAAAAGTTTAAAAATTCTTCTTATTATTGAATTATTTGTAGTTTCAAAACGAATTATAAAAGCAAAATTACTGAAAACTATTGTTCCATTAGTTCTTATGAAAGCAGAAAGCTCAGAAATAGCAGACTCCCTTTCTACTATTTCTCTTCTTGAAAGTTCATTTTTTAAATCAGTTGAAAAAGCCATTATCTTCTCTTTCTCTTTTCATAAAAATAATTTGCACTCTTTAACATATTTCTTTCAGCATCATGCTTTACTAATTTCATAGCCTTATCATACGGTAAAAATATTGCTTCTACAAAGCCTTCCTCTCTCTGTGGAATTAAATTCAAATCTTCAGGCTCCATATAAAAATAATGAACTGTTTTTTTCACCTTCTCGCCGTCATTATGTTGATAATCATATTTCACAAATCCCAAATACTTTATAATTCTAGCTTTTATTCCGGATTCTTCTTGAACTTCTCTAATAGCGGCAATCTCTTTAGTTTCATTATTTTCAAGTCTTCCCTTTGGTAAAACCCATTCATTGCTAAATTTCTTTAACAAAAGAAACTCACCATTATGAATAACGACTCCACCAGCACTAACTTCTAGCATAATCCCTCCTATTATCTTATCACATATCTTCCTAATATTATAACACGAATTTAGCGTACATTCAATTTATATAGTCAAAGTAATTAATTCAAGTTAAACTATTTTTCAGTTCCGAAAAAAGATTTATTTAATAAAACTATATTATATTTGCTTATATAAGAACAATTATGATATAATATGTCTTGTGTATTTTAGATTAAAAAGATAGTTAAAAGGAGAATATAAATGAAATTAGGAATAGTCGGATTACCAAATGTTGGTAAAAGTACATTATTTAATGCAATTACAAAAGCTGGAGCTGAATCTGCTAATTATCCTTTCTGTACTATAGATCCTAATGTAGGACTTGTAAATGTACCTGATGAAAGATTAAATAGATTGACTGAACTTTACAATTCAAAAAAGACAATTCCTGCAGTTATTGAATTCTATGATATTGCAGGTCTTGTAAAGGGAGCAAGTAAAGGTGAAGGTCTAGGAAATAAATTCTTATCTCATATCAGAGAAGTTGATGCAATAGTTGAAGTTATAAGATGTTTTGAAGATGAAAATATTGTCCAGGTAGATGGAGAAGTTAATCCACTAAGAGATGTTGAAACTATAAATTTAGAACTTATATTATCAGACCTTGAATTAGTTGAAAAGAGATTGGAAAAAGCTAGAAAATCTTTAAAGGGAAATAAGAGTTTTCAAGAAGAAGTTGACCTTTTAGAAAAAATATTACCAGTTTTAGAAGAAGGTAAATCTATTAGAACATTATCATTTGACGACAATGAAAAAGCGATATTAAAGAATTTTTCTCTACTAAGCGTAAAACCTATAATTTATGTTGCAAATGTAAATGAAGACGATATGCTGGATGACGGAAAAAATAATGAATATGTAAAAGTATTAGATGATTTTGCAAAGAATGAAAATTCAGGTATTGTAGTTATTAGTGCTCAAATAGAAAAAGAAATTTCCGAACTTGAAGAAGATGAACAAATTGAATTTTTAAATGATTTAGGTATATCTGAAAGCGGAGTTTCAAAATTAATTAAAGAAAGCTACAACCTTTTAGGACTTATGAGCTTTTTAACAGCAGGTCCTGAAGAAACAAGAGCTTGGACAATTAAAATCGGCACAACTGCAGTAAATGCCGCAGGAAAAATACATTCAGATATTCAAAGAGGATTTATCAGAGCTGAA
>CABRGI010000057.1 GCA_902470455.1 uncultured Parvimonas sp. | reverse complement strand
AAAATTGATTATCAGACTTATAAATTTTATGAAAAAATTACTCCCTGTAATTTTGTTAGCTGTATTTTTTGCAGTTTTCGGATTTTTGATTACAGTATATATTCCTGCAAGAATTATTTCATTGGGATTTGATGCACTTAATAGAGAAAAAATAAAAATAATATCTTTGATAGTTTTAGTTATTCTTGCGATTTCAAGAGGACTTTTTAGATATGGAGAGCATTATTTCGGACATTTTGTTGCTTTTAATGTTTTGGCTGATTTCAGAAGAGAAATTTTTTCAAAACTTAGAAGACTTGCTCCGTCAAAACTTGACTCTCAAGACAGTGGAGCTTTGTTAAAACTGATAGGAGAGGATGTTGAGGCATTGGAAGTATTCTTTGCACATACTCTAGCTCCAATTACAACAGGTACTATTGTTTCAATAGTTTTAATTGTATATTTTTTACAATATAATTTTCATTTAAGCTTAATTGCAATAATTGTATATTTTATACTTGCAGTTATTATTCCAAATGTATTTTCAAGCAAATTAAAACCACATCTTGAAATTCAACAAAAATATAGAAAATCATATACTTCATATTTTTTAGAAAGTTTAAGAGGTATGAAAGATTTACTTCAACTTGGAGTTGAAAAGGAAAGATTTGAAAATTTGACAAAAGAAAGTAGAATTGTAAATAAAAAGGAAAGAAATGTTGCAAAATTAAATTTCTTACAATTTTCATTCAGTTTTTTAACAATAGGTTTTGGAGTTTTAACTTTTGCTTTTGCGGAATTTATACTTGTAAATAAAAATATAATAAGTATTAAAGATGCAGTAATTACATTGGTTGTTTTCAGTTCATCATTTGCTCCTTTTTTAGAGTTAAGCAGACTTCCTTTAGGACTTGGACGTGCATTACAAGCTGCAAAACAAACATTTAGTTTATTAGATGAGAATGAACCGATTGGAAATGACGGAAATAAAGAAATTGAGAAATTAAATGAAATAAAATTTGAAAATGTTGATTTCTCTTATCCTAATAGAGATAAGAATATTTTTGAAAATTTGAATTTACATTTTGAAGATAAAAAAATTGTCGGACTTGTTGGAGAAAGTGGATCCGGAAAAAGTACATTGATAAAAATGGTAATGAAATGGTATATGGCTAAATCCGGAAAAATATTTTTAAATGATGAGGATATTTTAGATATAGACAGTAGAAAACTACAAGAAAAAATTGCTTATATTCCACAATTTCCACAAATTTTTTCTCAAACAATCAGAGAAAATTTAGTTTTAGGAAATGAAAAGATTAGCGATGAAGAAATTTTAGAAATTGCAGAAAAATGTAGATTAAAAGATAAGATTTTATCAACTGAAAATGGACTCGATACTAAAATTAATTCAGAGAGAATTATTTTCTCAAGTGGAGAAATGCAAAGACTTGAACTTATGAGGGCATTGTTAAAAAGAGCGGATGTTTATATTTTTGATGAACCTACAAGTAATTTAGATACTTTAAATGAATCAATAATTTTGAATTTGATTAAAGAAAATTGTAAGGGAATGGTATTTTTGATTTCCCATAGAATGAGTACAGTATCTTTTTCAGATGTAATTTACAAAGTAGAAAATGGAAAATGTTTTAAAATTTAGTATTGCAGATTAAGATGAAATATGTTATCATTATCGTATTAATGATATGGGGGTAATATATGAAAACTAAATTTATAAAATATACTTGGATTGTAATAGGTTTAATATTTTTTGTAATAGGTACGATTGGTGCTTTTTTACCGATGTTACCTTCGTTTCCATTTTATATGATAACATTATATTGTTTTGCAAGGAGTTCAAAAAAATTGCATAATTGGTTTGTTGGGACTAAATTATATAAAAATAATATAGAAAAAATTGCAAATAGAAAAGGTCTTTTATTAAAACAAAAATTAAAGATAATATTCTTTTTTACCTTGACAATGGGAACAGGTTTTTATTTTATGAAAAATACAAAGATTGGAAGAATTATTTTATTTATAGTTTGGTTTTTTCATGTAGTGTATTTTATGTTTGGAATAAAAACAATAAAAAATGAAGAAGAAATAAAAAGTATTCAAACTGATATGAATTTTTAAAAATTCATATCAGTTTTTTCTTGCAAAAAAATATTTTTTAAATTTTTAAAAAATTTTTTATTCTACTTGTTGATATTAAAATTATTGCAATGGATTTCAAGCTATAAAATGGGTAAATATACTATATATAGTGTTATAAAATATTGTTGACAATATATATTGTTGATGATATAATTCTACTATCAAGCATTTTTATATATCTTTTAAAAATTTTTATGGAGGTTATCATGATTAAAGTTATAAAAAGAAATGGTCAAGAAGTAGATTTTGATGCAAATAAAATTGCTATTGCAATAAATAAAGCAATGCATAGTAGTACAGGAGTTTATGAAGAAGGATTGGCAGAAAAGATTGCTAAAGAGATAGAAACTTTTGCAACAACAATTGGTAAGAAAATGAGTATATATGATATAGAAGATCATGTTTATTATAGCTTAATTAAATATGGTAATCCTGCAACTGCTAGGGCTTATGAAAATTATAAGGCAGTTCAAACTTTTAAAAGACTTAAAAATACTACCGACGAAAGTATTTTAGGACTTCTTGATAAGACAAATTTAGATGTTATAAATGAAAATTCAAACAAAAATGCAATTCTTGCATCAACTCAAAGAGATTTGATTGCCGGGGAAGTTTCAAAGGATATCGCAAGAAGAATGTTAATTCCTGTAGATATTGTTCAAGCACATGATGAAGGGGCTATACATCTTCACGATATGGACTATTTAATTCAACCTATGTTTAACTGTTGTCTAGTTAATATTGGAGATATGCTTGATAATGGAACAGTAATAAATGGTAAAATGGTTGAAACTCCAAAATCTTTCCAAGTTGCTTGTACAGTTATGACTCAAATAATTGCACAAGTTGCATCAGGACAATTTGGAGGTCAAAGCTTAAATGTTGCTCATTTAGGAAAATATTTAAGAAAGAGTTATGAAAAACATTTAAAACTTGCAAAAGAAATTTTAACTGATGAAGAAGATATTGAAAATATTGCAAGAGCAATGACGAAAAAAGAATTAGAAGCAGGTATTCAAACTATTCAATATCAAATAAATACTTTAATGACTACAAATGGACAAAGTCCTTTTGTTACTCTATTTATGTATGTTGAAGATGGATACGAGTATGAAGAAGAAGTTGCACAAATTGTTGAAGAAATAATAAAACAAAGATTAGAAGGAATAAAAAATGAAAAAGGTGTTTATATTACACCGGCTTTCCCTAAATTGATTTACGTTTTGGATGAAAATAATGTAAGAGAAGACAGCAAATATTATTATTTAACAAAACTTGCTGCAAAATGTACTGCAAAGAGAATGTATCCTGATTATATTTCTGCGAAAAAACTTAGAGAACATTATGAAGGAAATGTATTCGGACCTATGGGATGTAGATCATTCTTAGCACCTTATAAAGATGAAAATGGAAATTATAAATTTGAAGGTAGATTTAATCAAGGTGTTGTAAGTTTGAATTTACCACAAATAGGAATTTTAAATACAGGAAATGAAGAAGGCTTTTTTGAAATGTTGGATAAAAGACTTGAAATTGTAAAAAAAGCACTTTTATTCAGAAATTCACTTCTTCAAAATGTAAAGAGCGATAATTCTCCTATACATTGGCAATATGGAGCTATTGCAAGACTTAAAAAGGGCGAAAGCATTAAGAAATATCTTGAAAATGGATATTCAACTCTTTCTGTAGGATATATCGGATTGTATGAAGCAACAATGTGTGTAAAAGGTGTTAGCCATACAACAAAAGAAGGAAAAGAATTTGCTCTTAAAGTTATGAGAAAAATTAAAGAAACAGCAGATAGTTGGAGCGAAGAAACAGGAATGTCATTCTCATTATATGGAACTCCTGCTGAAAGTTTAACTCATAGATTCTGTTCTATAGATAGAAAGAAATATGGAGAAATCAAAGATATAACAGATAAAGGATATTACACAAATAGTTATCATGTTGATGTTAGAGAAAACATTTCAGTTTTTGATAAATTCAGATTTGAAGAAGATTTTCAAAAATTATCAACTGGAGGTTGTATTTCCTATGCAGAAATTCCTAATATGAATCATAATGTTGAAGCTGTTGAACAAATGATTAGATTTATCTATGATAATATTCAATATGCTGAATTTAATACAAAATCAGATTATTGCCATGTTTGTGGTTTCGATGGGGAAATAATCATAAACGAATATAATGAATGGGAATGTCCTCAATGTCATAATAAAGATAAACAAAAAATGAATGTAACTAGAAGAACTTGTGGTTATCTTGGAGAAAACTTCTGGAATGAAGGCAGAACAAAAGAAATAAAATCTAGGGTTCTTCATATATAGTGAGGGATTAATATGAGATATGGTCAGATAAGATCTTATGATGTTGCAAATGGTGTTGGTATCAGAACTAGTATTTTCGTAACTGGCTGTACGCATAATTGTAAAGATTGTTTTAATAAAAAATATATGGATTTCAATTTTGGAGAGCTTTGGACTAAAGAAACTACCAATTTAGTCATAGACTATTTGCGTGATAAAAATGTATCGGGTCTTACCTTACTCGGCGGAGAGCCGATGCAAAATGCAAAAGAGCTCCTTGAAATTGTAAGAGATATAAAAAAAAGTGTAAATAAAAATATTTGGATTTATTCGGGATATACTTTCGAGGAAATTCTTGAAGATGATGATAGATTTGAACTTTTAAAAGAATGTGATGTTTTGGTTGACGGAAGATTTGATTATAGATTAAAAGACTTAACTTTAAAATTTCGAGGTTCTTCAAACCAAAGAATTATAGACATAAAAAAGACAATTGAAACCGGAAATATTGTACTATTTATGGAGTAAATATGTTAGAGAAAAAAATATTGAATATTTCAAAAATAGAAAATACAGATAAATATGATAGAAAAAAAGTCGGATATCTTTCGGGAATGATAGGAACATTTTTAAATGTTACTTTGGGAGTGTCAAAATTTGTAATTGGAATTTTAGCAAATTCGGTTTCAATAACAGCTGATGCAGTAAATAATTTCTCGGATGCAATTTATTCCTTTGCAACGGTTTTAGGTTTTAAATTCTCTTCTGCACCACCTGATAAGGATCATCCTTACGGTCATGGAAGAGTTGAATATATAACTACCTTGATAATAGCAATGATGGTTATGATTGTAGGAGTTCAATTTGCAAAGACATCTGTAGAAAGAATTATAAATCCTGAAAAAATTATTATGACTAAAATTGGAATTGCTTTTTTAGTGATTTCTATTTTTGTAAAACTTTGGATGAGTTTATTCAACAGAAAACTATCTAAAGCAATAGATTCAAGTATTTTAAAGGCAACCTCAATTGACTGTTTGAGTGATGTTTTTACAACTTCAGTTGTTTTAATTGCAATGATTTTTGCAGATTATACTACTTTTCCCGTTGACGGAGTTGTAGGGCTAATAGTTTCTGCATTTATTTTATTCTCCGGTTTCTCTTTGGCAAAGGAAACAATTAGCCAACTTATTGGAGAGGCACCAAGTGTAGAATTGATAAAGGCAGTTTTGTCAGATATAGAAAAGCACAAAGAAATTTTGGGAATACACAATTA
>CABRGI010000056.1 GCA_902470455.1 uncultured Parvimonas sp. | reverse complement strand
TTTTGCAATATTTTTATCAAATATATTTAATTAATTATTCTAATAGATAAATGAGTTATAATTAGAAATTCTTATAATAGAATTTGATAATCTCTTATGGTTATTATTGTTTAATATTTTAAAATTTTTATAAAAAATTTTAAATTTTTTGTAAAAAACTATTGAATAAAGAATAATTTGTGATATAATATTTAGTGTTTAATATAGAGATATTTATAGTTTAATATAGTGTTATAAAATAGGAGAATGGAAATTGGATATTGGAGAAAAAATAAAAAATTTAAGAACCATTTTAGGATTAACTCAAGAAGAACTTGCGGATAGAGCGGAACTTACTAAAGGCTTTATTTCTCAGCTTGAAAGAGGACTTACATCTCCTTCAATTAGTTCTTTAGAAGATGTTTTAGAGGCGCTTGGAACAAATATTTCAGATTTTTTTAAAGAAGAGAAAGAAGAAAAATTTGTATTTCAAAAATTTGATGCTTTTGAAACTATTTTTGAAAATGGAAATAGTAAATTAGAGTGGATTGTACCAAATGCACAAAAAAATTCGATGGAACCGATTATAGTAACATTAAATGAGAATAAAAGTTACTCAAGGACTTATGAACCTTTTGAAGGTGAAGAATTTGGTTATGTATTAAAAGGAAAAGTCGAACTTCATCTGGGTACTAAAAAATATGTTTTAAATGAAGGTGAATGTTTTTACGCAAGTGGTCAATTTGAAAGAAGTATAATAAATTTATCTAAAAAAGAATCAAAAGTTTTGTGGATTACAAATCCACCAAGTTTTTAGGAGGAAAATATGGGGAATCATGCTGTAGAATTAGTAAATATAAATAAGAGATTTGGAGATAATATAGTTCTTGACGATATAAATTTATATATTAGGGATAAAGAGTTTTTAACACTTTTAGGTCCATCTGGTTGTGGAAAAACAACTACTTTAAGACTTATTGGAGGTTTTGAAACTCCAACAAGCGGGAAAATTTTATTTGAAGGAAAAGACATTTCAAATGTTCCAGCATATGAAAGAAATATTAATACGGTTTTCCAAAAATATGCTCTTTTTCCAAATATGAATGTTTATGAAAATATTGCATTTGGACTTAGAATTAAGAAAATGCCTGAAAGTATAATAAATGAAAAGGTTAAAGAAATGTTAAGACTTGTTAATTTAAAAGGGTATGAAAAAAGATCTATAATTTCTTTAAGTGGAGGTCAACAACAAAGAATTGCAATTGCAAGAGCGTTAGTAAATGAGCCAAAAGTTTTGCTTTTAGATGAACCGTTAGGAGCATTGGATTTACAGCTTAGAAAAGACATGCAAGTTGAGCTTAAAAATATTCAAAAGAGAGTTGGCATTACTTTCGTTTATGTAACTCATGATCAGGAAGAGGCTCTTACAATGAGTGATACAATTGTAGTTATGAATGATGGTAAAATCCAACAAATTGGAACTCCTATAGATATTTATAACGAACCTAAAAATGCATTTATTGCTTCATTTATAGGAGAAAGTAATATTTTAGATGGAGTAATGAATGAAGATTTTGTTGTAAGTTTTTCAAATAGAAAGTTTAAATGTGTTGATAAGGGATTTGCACTAAATGAAGAAATTGATGTAGTAATTCGTCCGGAAGACTTAGAGCTTGTAGATGAGGAAGATGGAATGTTGGTTGGTATTGTTAAATCCGAAATTTTTAAAGGAGTTCATTATGAATTACTTGTTAAGGTTGGACGATATTAACGTGTGGTTCATTCAACTATTACAAAACCAATCGGTTCAAAAGTTGGGTTAAAGGTTATACCTGATAATATTCATATTATGAAAAAAGGAGTTAAAGAAGTATAGATGAAATTTAAGAGGTTTGCATATCCATATGTTGTATGGTTAGTAATTTTTATTATTGTTCCTCTAGTTTTCATAGCAAAATATTCTGTTGACTATGGTGGAGAAAATTTTGTTTTTTCATTGGAACATTATCAAAGATTTTTCAATCCGACTTATATAAAAGTTTTGTGGAGATCTTTAAAAATGGCAATTTTATCTACGATTTTGTGTCTTATAATCGGTTATCCTTTTTCATATTTTATTACAAAGTTTAAACTTAAAACAAGAAATATGATGATTTTGTTGGTTGTAATTCCAATGTGGATGAACTTTTTATTAAGAACTTATTCTTGGATTAGTATTTTAAGTAAAAATGGTCTTTTAAATTCAATTTTAAAATTCTTTGGATTACCTACAGTAAATCTTATGTACTCCAATGCATCAATTTTAATAGGGATGGTATATAACTTTTTGCCATTTATGATTTTACCGATTTATACGACATTAATTAAGATAGATAAAGAATATATTGAAGCATCTCATGATTTAGGTGCAAATAGAATAAAAACTTTTACAAAATTGGTATTTCCTATGAGTTTACCAGGAGTTATTACTGGAATTACAATGGTATTTATTCCCGCGATTTCAACTTTTGAAATTTCTGCACTACTAGGTGGAAATAAAGAAAATTTAATAGGAAATATAATTGAGCAACAATTTAGGGTAACAGGAAATTGGAACTTTGGATCTTCTATGAGTATGGTACTTTTGGTTATGATTTTAGTTTCACTTTTCGTTATGAATAAATTTGATCCTGAGTATTCAAAAGAGGTGGAAAATGGAAAATAAACTTAGAAAATTATATGTTTCATTAGTATTTATATTTATATACGCACCAATTTTTGTACTTATACTGTATTCATTTAACGATTCTAAACTTCGTGGCTCATTTACGGGAGTTACTTTTAAATGGTACGTTGAATTGTTTAATGATAAGGAGGTTTTGACATCTCTTTATTATACAATGTTGATAGCAGTTTTAACTACTATAATAGCTACTTTTATAGGAACTGTTGCAGCTATTGGTATATATTACATGAAAAAAAGTGAAAGATTTGTAGTTTTGAATTTGAATTATATTCCTGTTCTAAATCCTGATATAGTAATAGCTATTTCATTAATGGTTTTATATAAAGTTTTTAATATTGACTATGGATTTTTAACATTACTTGCTTCACACATTGTTCTTGCAACACCATATGTAATACTTTCTGTTTATCCAAAGATGAAACAGATGAATAGATTTTTACCTGAAGCTGCAATGGATTTAGGAGCAACACCTTTTTATGCTCTAAGAAAAGTAATTTTACCGGAAATTAAGCAAGGAGTTTTTGCAGGAGCATTGCTTGCATTTACTCTTTCATTAGATGATTTCGTAATTGCTTATTTTAATAGTGGAAATGGGGTTGTAAACTTAAGTACACAAATTTATTCTATGGCAAGAAAAGGAATAAATCCATCAATTAATGCTCTTTCAACATTGATGTTTATTGCAATGATAGTATTATTACTTATCATAAATAAGAAAAGAGAGGAGGGTATTTTATATGACTAAAAAGAATTTATTTTTAAATTTACTTTTTTCACTTTGTATGATTTTTTTGCTTTCTGCTTGTAATAAAAGAGAGGGCAATGTTGTAAATATGTATAATTGGGGAGAGTATATAGATAAAGAAGTTTTAGATGAGTTTACAAAAGAGACTGGAATAAAAGTTAATTATGAAACCTTTGTTACAAATGAAGATATGTATTTGAAGATAAAACAAGGGGGGAGTAATTATGATATAGTTGTTCCTTCAGATTATATGATTGAAAAGATGATTAAAGAAGATATGCTTGAACCTATAGATAAAAGTAAACTTTCAAACTATAAAAATATAGATGAGAAATTTTTAAACAAAGATTATGATCCTGAGTCAAAGTATTCAATTCCTATGTATTGGGGAACTTTGGGTATTTTATATAATAAAAATTTAGTTGATGGAGAAATTACTTCTTGGGCTGATTTGTGGGATGAAAAACATAAAGATAAAATTGTAATGCTTGATAGTTCAAGAGATAGTCTAGCGGCAGCACTTCTAAAAAATGGATTTTCAATGAACTCTAGAAATAAAGAAGAATTAGAAATTGCAAAAAAAGATTTAATCAAGCAAAAAAAATCTATACTTGCATATCTTGTAGATGAAACAAAAGATAATATGTTAGCTGAAAATGCTGCAATTGCAGTGATGTACTCAGGAGATGCGACTGAACTTTTAGATGAGGATGAAAAGTTTGAATATGTAAAACCTAAAGAGGGAACAAATCTTTGGTTTGATTCAATGGTAATTTTAAAAAATGCAAAAAATAAGGAAAATGCATATAAGTTGATAGATTTCTTAATTAGAAAAGACATTTTGTCAAAAAATATGGACTACACATATTATGCAGTTCCAAATCAAGAAGTTATTGATGAAAATGAGTTGGTAAAATCTGTAACGGAAATTGATGATGAATATTTCAAAAGAATGGAAGTATTTAGAGATCCATCAGACTTTATAAAAGAATATGATAATATCTGGACAGATGTAAAAGCTGATTAAAAAATAAGGCATAGATTTTAAAAAATCTATGCCTTTAATTGTGAAACAACAAGGTTCCCGGGAACACACCCGATTCGAAGCATCGTGGAAGGGTGGGGTTCTTATTTTTAATTTATTATTTATTTAATACATATTCAATCATTAATTTACAAGTATTTTCAATGCCTAAGATATGAGTTCTTTCATAACTATGACTTGCATCAACACCCGGACCGATTAATGCGCAACGAATATCATGTCCTGCTCTAAGTGCAGCAGTTGCATCTGATCCATAATGTGGATAAATATCAATTCTATAGTCGATTTTCTTTTCTTCAGCAATTCTTCTCAATTTATTTCTCATTCCCAAATCATATGGCGTTGAAGAATCCATTGCACAAATTGTTACAGCTCTCTCATCAGATTCTTGTCCAACTCCCGGAGCAGCCATATCTACAGCAAAGAACTCAACAGTATTTTCAGGAATAAAGCTTGAACCATGACCGATTTCTTCATAATTACTTATAAAGAAATTAATTGTATTTTTAGGCTTGATTTTATTATCAACTAAATACTTAGCAAGTCCCATCATAGCTGCAATACAAGCTTTATCATCCAAATGTCTTGATTTAACAAAACCGGATTCATAAATTCTACATCTTGCATCTAAATAGATGAAATCTCCAACTGAAATTCCAAGTTTTCTAACATCTTCAGCATTTTCTACAACCTCATCAATTCTCCATATTTTTTATTGAACGTTGGGCAGTAGTTGTAGTATCATAAACATGAACTGATGCTTCATTATATAAAACTGTTCCAGGAATTAATTTTCCATCATAAGTTTTTATAAATACATTTTCAGTTTCAACACTTGTTGGAGAAAATCCACCAACTAAACTAAAAGCTAAACGTCCATTAGACTTTATTTCTTTTACCATTAAACCTAATGTATCCACATGACCTGAAAAAGTTATAGCTTCTTTTTCTTCACCTTCTATTGTAGCTATTAAAGCATTTTTGTTTGTTCTTCTTGAAGGAATATTTAATTCTTTAAATTTTTCTTCCATAAAACAAATTGCGTTTTCAGTATCTCCAGTAGGGCTATAAATATTTAATAACTCTTCAAGTAAATCTGTAACATAATTTCTATCCATAATAACCTCCAAATTTATTTTATATAATTATTATACACGATTATAAATATATTGTAAATTATCCTTAAATTGACAAGCTAAAAATAAAATGATATACTTTCCTTGATTTCTATTGAATGAGGGGAGATTATGAAGTTATTTGTTTATAGAAAATTGAATATAGTAATAAATGTACTAATAGTA
>CABRGI010000055.1 GCA_902470455.1 uncultured Parvimonas sp. | reverse complement strand
TCAATTTGGCGACATAGCCAAGTGGTAAGGCAGAGGTCTGCAACACCTTCATCTCCAGTTCAAATCTGGATGTCGCCTCCAAGGTCTCTTAGGAGACCTTTTTTGTTATTTAATTTTTTATTGTAAAACAATAAGATTTTTACATACTTGTCTAAACTAAAAGTGTGGAGTTCTTATTGTGAAAGGAGTAATTATGAAATTAAAAACGCTCTTAGAAGATTTAGAAATTTTGGAAATAAAAGGGAATTTAGATATTGAAAAAGAAATTCAAAAGATAGAATATAATTCAAAAAATGTTTCAGAAAATGACATTTTTGTTGCAATAAGAGGATATAAGACTGATGGACATATTTATATAAAGTCTGCTAAAAAGCAAGGTTGTTATGCTTGTATAGTTGAAGATTTTGTTGATGTAGATGTAGCTCAAATTAAAGTCAAAAATTCAAGAGCGGCTCTTTCAAAAGTTTCTCATAATTATTATGGAAAACCAAGTGAAGATTTGGACATTATAGGAATTACTGCTACAAACGGCAAAACTACAACGAGTTTTATGTTAAAGAAGATTTATGAAGAAGCAGGGTTAAAAGTTGGAATTATAGGAACTGTTTATGTTAAAATTGATGATTTTATGATTCCGTCTTATTTAACAACTCCCGAAAGTTTGGATTTACAAAAATATTTAAGTATTTTTAGAGAAAGAAAAGCTGATAAAGTTATTATGGAAGTTTCTTCTGCTGCTTTGGAATTAGATAGAGCTAAAGATGTTGATTATAATATTGTTAGTTTTGGTAATTTAAGTAAAGAGCATATGGAGCAACATGGTAGTTATGAAGCATACAAGAGGGAAAAATCCAAGCTGATAACGGAAGCAAAAGAACATCAAATTGCCGTTTTAAATTTTGATAATCCGGAAATTAAAGAACTTGCCTCAAAAACTAAAGCTAAAGTTTTTTCTTTTTCATTGGATGATTCTTTAGAAAATTTTTCTATGAAAAATTTAGATTTATCAACAGGTCGTGGCAAGTTTGATTTTATTATCAATAGAGATATTGAAACTAAAAGTGGAATTTTGAAAAAAGGAGAATTCCATGTTGAGCTAAATACGGCAGGATTTAGCTCAGTAATGAATTCAATGGTAGCCATATCTATTTCTCTTTTAGATGGAATAGATATAGTAACAATTCAGAGAGCTTTAAGGATTTTTAGAGGTGTAGAAAGAAGATTTGAAATTATCTTTGAGAAAGATTTTAAAATAATTGATGACCATTTTGCCAATGAAGTTAATATTGATGTTACTCTTGAAACACTTTGTAAGATGAAATATAATGATATAAAATTTTTATATGCAATTAGAGGGAATCGTGGAGTGGAACTAAATGAAGAAAATGCATTGAAAATCATTGAATGGAATAATAAATTAAAATTAAGTGAAATATATGCAACTTTGAGTAGGGATACTGTTACTTGGAAAGATGAAGTTTCTGATGAGGAAAGAGATATATTTTTAAAAATAATGAAAGAAAATAATATAAAAGTTCATTTGTTTGATACATTAAAAGAAGCGGTTGAAACTGTTATTGATATTGCACAAAAAGATGATGTGGTTATGTTTGCCGGTTGTCAAGGAATGGATAAGGCAGGAAGAATTGGACTTAATTATATTTTGGAAAAAAATAACTCTTATGATAGAGAAGAAATTTTATTTCCATTAAAAGACAGGATAGTTTAGCAGTTTGTAAAAAGATATGTAGTATGTTACAATAAATTTTACAATAGTATGATATATAATCGGTGATTTATTTAATAAGGAGAAAATATGTGCGGATTTGTAGGATTTTACAGTAAGGATATAAAAGATGAAAATGTAATAAAAGAGATGAACAGTCAAATAATTCATCGTGGTCCGGATAGTGACGGATATTATTTTGATAAGGGAATTAATTTTGGTTTTAGAAGACTTAGTATAATTGATTTACATGAAGGTTCTCAACCGATTCTAAATGAAAATAACGATGTGGCTATTATTTTTAATGGAGAAATTTATAATTATCAAGAAATTAAAGATGATTTGTCGGAAAAAGGATATAAATTTAAAACAAATACTGATACTGAAGTTATTTTACACGGATATGAAGAATATGGTGAAGAAGGTATTTTGTCTAAATTAAGGGGAATGTTTGCCTTTGCTATCTGGGATAGTAAAAAAGAAAAACTTTTTGGAGCAAGAGATCATTTCGGAATAAAACCATATTATTACACAATAATTGATGGGGATTTTGTTTTTGGGTCAGAAATAAAGTCATTTTTGAAATACCCAAAATTTAAAAAGGAAGTTAATGAAAAAGCATTAAAGCATTATTTAGTTTTTCAATATAATCCATTAGAAGAAACATTTTTCAAAGGTGTAAAGAAACTTAGACCGGGACATTATTATATTTTTGAAAATGGGAAACTTGAAATAAAGAGTTATTATAATTTAACTCTTGATTATAAGGAAATGACTTTTGATGAAGCTGTAAGCAAGATAGAAAAAGAAGTTGAAGAATCAGTTAAGTATCATAAGATTAGTGATGTTGAAGTTGGCTCTTTCTTGTCAGGTGGTGTTGACTCAAGTTATGTTGTTGCGACAGCAATGCCTAATAAGACTTTTTCTGTAGGATTTGATAATAAAGGCTTTGATGAAACAGTTTATGCAAAAGAACTTTCAGATAGACTTGGAATAGAAAATTTTTCTAAAATAATTACTCCTGATGAATTTTTTGACGGAATAAATAAAGTGCAATATTATTCAGATGAGCCACATGCAAATTTATCTTCTGTTGCGCTATATTTCTTATCAAAACTTGCATCTGAACAAGTTAAGGTAGTTTTATCCGGAGAAGGTGCTGACGAATTATTTGCAGGATATAATGAATATGAAGAAGCACTTCCACAAAGAATATATAAAAAATTACCATTCTGTTTAAGAAGTAAGCTATATAAAAGGTTTAAAGATAAAAGACATTTTAGTGGAAAGACAATTATTATGAAATACGGCCAAAAAGTTGAAGACAGATACATCGGTCAAGCAAAAATAATGTCTGATGAACAGGCCAATTTGATTTTAACAGAAAAGTATAAAAACTATGAAATGGCAAAAGATTTAACTAAAAAATATTATGATGAAGTTAAGAATATGGATGATGTTTCTAAAAGATTATATCTTGATATGAAAATGTGGATAGTTGACGATATTTTGCTTAAAGCTGATAAGATGACTATGGCAAATTCTATCGAGCTTAGAGTTCCACTTTTAGATAAAAAGATGTGGGAACTTGCCAGAACAATTCCTGTAAGACATAAAGTTCATAATGAAATAACAAAGTATGCTTTTAGAAAAGCTGCTTTAAATAAATTACCGGAAGATTGGGCAAAGAGAAGGAAAGCAGGATTTTTAGTTCCTTTTGTTAATTGGATTAAAGAAGAAAAATATTATAATATTGTTAAAGAAACTTTTAATAAAGATTTTGTAGGTGAATTTTTCGATGTTCAAAAAATAAATGCACTTTTGGATGATCACTTTAACAATAAAGAAAATAATGGACGTAAAGTTTATACTATCTACACATTTTTAAAATGGTATGAACAGTATTTTATTTAAGAGGTAATAAAATGAATAAAGCTGTCGTTTTAGGCTGTAACTATTATATAGGTCTTAGTGTAATAAGATGTTTAGGTGTTGAAGGAGTTCATGTTGTAGCTTGTGATTATGACTTTGATAATTCCTATGGAGCAAAGTCAAAATATATATCTGAATTTTTAAAAGTTTATAATTTAAATAAAGATGATAGGAAAACTTTTATAGAGTTATTAGAATATGGAAAAAACCAAACAGAAAAACCCGTTTTACTTCCAACTCATGACAAATATGTTGAATTTATAGACAAATATTATGATGAATTGGAAAAATATTATTTGATTAGTCAAGTCAAAGAGCTTAACTCAAAACTATTGGATAAATGGACTTTATACGATATTGCTAAAGAAAACGGAGTTAAAATTCCGGCTACAATAAGTGCAAATGACGAGAATTTACTTAAAAGAATTCAAGATGAAGTTGGATTTCCTTGCATTATTAAACCCGTTGATACAGTAAAATTTACTAAGATTTTTAGAAATAAAGTTTTTATCTGTAATAATGTTGAAGAAATGGAAAATGGAATAAAAAAAGCAAAGGACAATGATATTGAAATATTTGTTCAAGAAATTGTTCCGGGTTTTGATGACTGTATGTTGACTTACGATTATTATATTGATAGAAATGGGAGAACTACTCATTATATGACTGCTCAAAAGCAAAGACAATGGCCTATAAATTTTGGTGCATCTGTTTTTACAATTCAAAAATACAATCAAAAATTGGTTGATATATCAAAGCCGTTTTTAGAAAAAATTGGCTATAGAGGTTTTGGAGAAATAGAATTTAAAAGGCATGAAAAAACAGGGGAAATCTATCTAATAGAAATAAATGCAAGGACTACTAATTTTAACAATTTGATTTATAAAGTCGGAATTAATATGCCTTATATTGCATATCTTGATTTAACTGGTAATTTAAAAGAAAGTGATTGTAAATATATTGATTATGATACAAATTACGCTTTTATTTACGGCTTTGAAGATATGGTTGCGATTTGGCGCTATAAGAGAACTAAACAAGTTGGTATTTTGAAATCTTTAAAAATTTCATTTTCAAGAAAGTGGGCTCCTGCAATTTTTGCTACTGATGATTTAAAACCTTGGTTTTTCTTTAATAAAATTCTATTGGGAAAAGTTTTTAGAAAAATATTTAGGAGGAAATAGTGTACAAATTAGGAGTTATCGGAGGTATGGGACCTTTAGCAACTGTTAAGTTCTACGATAAAGTCGTTTTAAATACTGAGGCGCATAATGATAATGAACATATTGATTTAATAGTTTTAAATCATTCAACAATGCCTGATAGAACAAGATGTATTATAGAAAATAAAGATACTGAATTTTTAAATGAAATTAAGAAAGATTTGGAAATTCTTGACAAAATTGGTGTTGATGTGGTTGCTATTCCTTGTAATACAAGTCATTATTTTTATGATGAATTTAAAAACTTTGTAAATTTAAGAATTATTAATATGATTGAAGAAACAATTTTAGAAATAAAAAGAAGAGGAATAAAAAAAGTATCAGTTTTTGGAACACTTGGAACACTAAACTCTAAAGTTTATAATAAATATGCAGAAAAAAATGGAATAGAAGTAAAAGAATTATCGGTTGAAGATAAAAAATCTGTTATGGATATTATTTACAAGATTAAGGAAACAAATAATTTAGAGAATAAAGAATTTATAGAAATTCTAAATAAATATTGTGACGACGAAACTGTTGGAATAATAGCTTGTACAGAACTTAGTCTTTTGGATATTTCAAAAAACATTAATACTATTGACGCTTTAGATATACTTGTAAATAAAAGTATTGAATATAGCGGAGCAAAAATAAAAAAATTATAAAAATACTAAAGGGGCTTATTGCCCCTTTTTTAAATGTTTAGTTAATTCAGTTTTCAACAAATTTATATATTCTTTTACACCTTCAGCGTTAGGATGTGTAGCATCTTTATAGAAAAGCTCTTTTCTGTTTTTAGCAACAGCATACCAGTCTATCATTTCTACATTTTCCATTTCTTCAGAAATTTCTTTTATAGTCGTATTTACCTGTTCTTCCCAAGGATCCGGAATGACACAATTTATTAGAAATATTTTTTTGCTTTCTAAGGATAATAGATAACCTTTAAATTTTTCTTTATTTATTT
>CABRGI010000054.1 GCA_902470455.1 uncultured Parvimonas sp. | reverse complement strand
CTTTCATTGTACCGGCATAACTAACTCCATACCATTTGTTATTTAGTTGAATTGCATTTCCATCTTCTCCAACTTCTTTAACTGTATAGTTATGATTTGTTCCCCCTAAAGTTGCTGAAACAGGTAATTTTTCAAAAGTAGCTGTCCAGTTATTGTCTTTGTTTAATTCCTTCTTGATTCCTGTAGCTGTTCCGTTTTTGTATAATTCAACTTCTATCTTTTCTACAGGAGCATCTAAAACATTTCCTTTACTGTCTTTCCATTCCTTTTTAACTTTGATATCTCTTGTTGGTGGAATTAACGGTGTCAACGGTGGTAGCTTTTTATTTGTTATCTTAAAGCCCTCTTTCATGCTTCCTTCAATTACAATTTTATACCAACTTCCATCAATTTTTATACTTCCCGTCTCTCCTCCTACTTCTTTTACTGTGTACTCAATAGGCTTTCCACCTAAAGTTTTGGATACTGGTAAGTTATCAAAAACTGCTTTCCAGCCATTTCTATCATTTAATTCTTTTTTGATTCCTGTGGATACACCATCTGCATACAATTCTACTTCAATACTTTTTACCGGAGCCGGAATAGGTATTCCATAACTATCTAATAAATTTTTTCCTGCAAAAGGAATATCTAAACTTGATACCATACTACCTTTATAATCATCTTCCCACTCTTTACTTACGACTACTTTCGTACGTTCTTCCAACTTGTTTTCTACATTATTGGATGTACCGAAATCTGAACCATCATTGTACTTTACTTTAAAATTATTAACAGAACTTTTTCCACTTAAATTTTCATTGTATAAAGGTGCTTTCATCTCTAAAAATATATCAAGAATTGTATAAGGAGGAATAACTGTACCATTTTTACTTACGATTTTTATAGCCGTTACATCATTATAATTTGAAGGTGTAAGTGTCCACTTATCACTTGACATTTCACTTTGTACATCATCTGATGGATAAGTATCTGTACGATAATAAATGTTGAAATCATTTGTTTTGTCCACACCTTTCAGCTTAATTAATACAGGACTCTGTAAAATATTTCTAAATTTACTACCTCTAATATCTTTATCGTTGGGCAAAACATCATAAATTTCCAATTTCCTTAAGTCTGAATTAAAATAATTCCTAACACTTAATTTATATTGAAATCGTCCTGATACTCCACTATCATCAGAAAACTTTGTAGTAATTTCATCTACAAATGTCCTATTGTAATTTAGACCTGTCTGTCCTTCATCAGGTTCCAAACTTCTTATATATTTCCTTGATTGAATACTATCAACAACAGTTCCTAATACTTTTGATTTAGATTTTAAAACAAAATCGTCAGTTCGTTTATTTTGATTAATATCTAAAATATCCTTTACCTTTTGTGCTGATTCTACCTCTTCTGGAAATCCGCTATCTCCATAGGAAAAATACACTTCATTATCATTATTATTGTCTTCTGTTTCAGCTTTACTTGAAATAATATTTTTATTAATTTTTACCTTTTCTATAACAATATTAAAATCTGTTTTTTTATCATTTCCACCTTGTAAATTTGCTAAAAGATCAGACTTAAATTCAATTTTTATTGCATCTCTGCCGGTATTATTATAATTTTTAATAATTTCCCACTTTTGAATAAGTGATTGAGTATTATAAACTCCGGAAACAGTTGTATCTGAAGTTGCACTTAATCCTTCCGGAAGTAAATCAATCATTGTAGGATTTTTTAGATATCTTCCTTTAGACATTTTATTCAATTCGGCAGTTATCCAGAATTTTACTTCTTCTCCTTCAATTCCCGTATTATTATTAATCGTCCCTTTATGAAGTCCTGCTTCTTCCTTTAATGGGGTAAATCCTGTACTTGCACTGTCTTTTACTTGAATATCACTTTCAGTATTATCCCATAAAACTCTCTTAGCATTAAGAGATATAGTATTTAGTATATCCTTTTTATCTGAATATTTTAAATTAAAAGGATCTTTAAATCCCATATATACGGAAAAATCTATTACTCCACCTGGAGGTAACTCATAATTTTTAATAACAATGGATATTTTATTATATACAACTTTTACAGGTTTTGTATTTTCTATAGGAATTTCACCATGGATTACCCTATTTGCAGTATCTGCAAGTTCAGCTTCTGTTTTTGAATTGACAGCATCTCCAGGCTTAAATATGTCATATCCGCCATCTTCTTTATAAGCTCTGATTTCTACATGCTCAGTTAAAGGCTTAACTTCAGGAGCTCTCTCGAAAACTCCTTCTATTGATCTAACATAGAGTCTGGGATCAAAATCTTTAGCATCTTCTACCAATACAATTTCTTTCATCGGTTTAGAAAATTTATTTGCTATCTTTACATCATACTTGACATTTTCAGACCATAATCCATATTTATCAAAAGGAATCGAACTTTGTCCCCATCCGACTCTTTTTGCCAAAATTCCCATACCGGAAAAATCATCAGCTGTAATGTTGAAATCTATTTCACTTTTAGACTCATACTTCTCATTATTTGCTTTATTATACGGTATTCCTGTCATTTCAACTTTATTTTTGAAAGAAATATTTTGCTTCCCTTCCTTAAATTTTGCATCCGGAAAAGATAAATATAAAATTACTTTTTCATTTAACTTGTTGTGTTCACTGTCTTGTGATGTAACTTTGTAAGTATAGCTTATAGTACCGTCATGATTATCTGTCCAGCCAGGATTAATTGATGGATCGAATTTTGCCCTTACGGTTTCTCCCTTACTATTTTCATATGTCGGCAGAACATCTTTAATCACAATAGTATCCAATTTTCTCTCTGTCGACCTTGGTGTATTCGGATCTTTAACAAAGCTAAATGTAAACGGAACAGGTTCTGTTTTATCAGCACTTACTCTATTTTTATCATTAGGATTTGATAATCCGCCATATACCGTTTGACCATTGCCTGCATCGCCTGCAATTAATTTTTTTGACAAATAATTGGGATACTTAGGTGTATATTCCTGATCCTTTAATTCTTTAATCATAGTTCCTTGACTATTGTAGAATTTAACCTTCGGTTGTAATTTATAATCAGAAGGAACTAATCCGTCTGTAAAACTGAAAATATATGGTAACTCCAAAACAGTTGTTGAATCAATTTTATTGAAATGGATTCTGTAAATTGTAGAATTCGAACCATTAATTTTTTCAGCCTTTTTTATGAATTTTACTTCTGATAATGAGGGTAATGAAAAATTATCAACATATTTATCTGCTGAATTACTCCATCCTTCATTTTTGTATTCCTTAGTCGGAAGTTCAATATCCATATACATTCCATCAATTTCTCCAGTAATTCCTGAAGCATCAATATGAATACTTGTGCTTATCTGGTCAATTGTATAATATTGTGTTTGTGACTTATACTTAAGTTCCACTTTAAGATTTCCAATTTGATCTGATAAACGACTTGAAGACTTCAAACCTTCAGGTTTCAACTTATCTTCTTTACCTAATTTACTTTTTTCTGTATTTAACTTATCAATCTCGCTGATTGATTTGCCATTCTCACTGTTCGAATCATCACTCTCTTTAATTTTTTTGCTCTTTTTAGCATTTGAATCATCAGCTTCTTTGATTGATTCTTTTTTGATAGAATTTGAATCAGTTTCAGTTTTACTGCTAGTTACAGTTTTTTCTATATTTTTATCTTTATTCGTATAAGTATTTTCTGCATGTACACCAATAATAGGCACAAACAAATTTAATAACATAAAAAATACTAACAATAAAGACAACATTCTCTTATTAGAATTTTCTTTCATATAATGCTCCTTTCCTACTCTACATTTCAAATTAAATTATGGAATTATGGTAAAATAACCAAATCTTTATATGTAACATTTTTTCCTGTATAATATTTCAGACTTTTTGTTACACTAAGATTATCTTATTTTTAAGTTAGAAATGTTTCTATTTTTAATCAAAATTGAGTATATCATATATGTAACAAAAAGTCTACCTTTTGTTCCAAATTTTATGTAAATTTCATAAACGTATATTGTAAAATTAAGTTAGCCACATATAGAAAAAAACATCTCAAAGAGGTAAAATAATAGTTAAGACAAAAACTAAAGAAAGGAACCTCAATGAGATGCACAATAATTGTAACACAAAATATAAGCACTTAACAATAGATTTAAGAAAATTAATAGAAAAATGGAAAAAAGAAAGAAAAAGTAATAGAGAAATATCAAGATTACTAGGTAAAAATCATCAAACAATAAATAATGAAATAAAAAGAGGATTAGTAATTCAAAGAACATCTTATGGAAAATTTAAAAAAGTGTATAAAGCAGAATTTGCTCAAATAATTTATGATAAGAACAAAAGAAACTGTGGAAGAAAATTAAAAGTTGATTATGTAATCAGAGATAAAGTCATCCACTATTTAAAATATAAACATAGTCCTGAAATGATTTCAAAAACAAAATTGGACGGTAAAGTATCAACATCAACAATATATTATTGGATAAACAAGGGATTTTTCGGATTAAAAAGAAGTGTTTTAAATTATGCAAGAAAAAGAAAAAAGAAAGAAAAAGCGGAAGTAAAAAGAGTAAGAATATTAGGAAAATCAATAGAAGAAAGACCGAAAGAAATAAATAACAGAGAAGAAGTAGGACATTATGAAATAGATACAGTAATATTAAGAAAGGAAAAGGGATAATGCCTATTAACATTAACAGATAGGAAAAGTAGATATGAAATAATAAGATTAATTGAAGATAAGACAGTTAAATCAGTAAATAGAGCTTTAAAGGAAGTATTAAAAGAGTACGAAATAAAAAGTATAACAGCAGATAATGGTTTAGAGTTTACAAGACTGTATGAAGTATTTGACTATGAAAAAATATATTATGCACATCCATATAGTAGTTATGAAAGAGGAAGTAATGAAAACCACAATAGACTAATAAGAAGATTTTTACCAAAAGGAACAAAAAATACTACTCATGAAAGAGTAGCATTTATTGAAGATTGGATAAATAATTATCCTAAAAAACTATTTAACTATAAAACACCTTTTGAAGTTTTTTCAATTGGCTAACTTATTCTTGCAATTTATACTAATAATTTATTTTTTATATATTCCTGAAAATCATTTAAAATTTCTATATACTTTAACAAATCCACTAACTGTTCACCCCACTGTATTTTTTTATTCCTTTTTTCCAAATAAACTTAGTAAACAATACTAAAAATAGACAAACTAGCACCTCAATACAAATATAATATAGTTGTTCTTTCCCATATAAAATAGCAACAGGATAATATCCCATAAATCCAAAAGGAATAATAAAAGTAAAAATAATTTTTATAAATTTATTAAAAATATTTAATGGATATTTTGAATATATTGTCAATGATTGGATTATTCTAATTAATGAATTAGATATATTTTCAAACCAAAATGAAAGACTTGCTACTATTGTAAATAAACACACAAATATTAATATATTCATAAATGTCATTGGAATTATAATCAATAGAAGTCTTATTATACTTATTTGAGAAATATTTATGAATCTTATAATAATAACTAACCCTAGAAAAACTCCTCCTACATCACCTATTCCTTTGCCATATAATTGTAGTTAACTAAAATACCATCTAAATTCCCAGATACCAAAATATATGAGAAGTCATAAAGTGGCCAAAATAAAAATCCAAATAATCCGTAAGAAAATTGATATAAACCAAAAATTAATAGTATTTGTTCATAACTCCACCCATTTAAATTAGGTATATTTTCAAATAAAGTATGTATAAATATAAAAGTAAGTAGTTGTGTAAAAAAATCTGATAAAATAAATATAAAAAAATCAAATTTATTACTTAATCTTAA
>CABRGI010000053.1 GCA_902470455.1 uncultured Parvimonas sp. | reverse complement strand
ATTTTTGGGTAAATCAGAAAAATTTATAAAATTATTACCAGAAAAGCAAAAACATAATGGATTTTTTATAATAAAATTTATTAAAGAGAATTAAGGGATTGAGGACTAGTCTTCAATCTTTTTTTATAAGAAAATTGTCTTAATCAAAAATTAGTAAAGCGGAAGGAAATGGGTCAAGATGATGAACTATTTAAGGATAAAATAAGGCAAAAGAGAAAAAAACCTTAAAAATCTTGTACTATTTTATGTTGGATTAAAAAACATAGTTATAAAAATAAATATTTAACTTGAGTAAATGAAAAACTGTGGAAAAAGTGATATAATGAGATGGACGAGAAATTGACAAATTAGAATTTTATGAGGAGTTTATATGGAGTTTAATAGTTTGATTCCTGAATTATCAGTTTTTGATATTGTTCAGACTAAAAATTTTTATAAAGAATTAGGATTTAAAATAGAGTACGAACGACCGGAAGTGAAATTTGTTTTTATGTCTTTTCAAGATAGTCAGTTTATGTTTGAACAAATTCATGATGATGGCTGGAATACAGGGGAACTAATCTATCCTTTAGGAAGAGGAATAAATTTTTCAATATCAGTTGATGATATTGAGAAACTATATGAATTAGTGAAAAGCAAACAATTAGAGATTTACAGAGAACTGATTAGAAGTGTATATAGGGTTAACGGAATTGAAGAAATACAAATGGAGTTCCTGATTCAAGATCCTAATGGATATTTATTGAGGTTTACAAACTGATGACTCTTGATTTGAAGGGTAGGTAAACTCAGACTTGTCGCGCTAAAACAATTAAATAAAATGACAAAAAGAAAGCGCGGATATTCAACTTAAATCGAAATAATATAAAATTACAAGGAGATTATAAGATGAACAATTATATAAAACTAAATGAAGATAGATGGAATAATGTAAAAAATGACTATACTGAGCCATTGACACATGAAGAATTAGAAGAAGTTAGAAATAATCCAATTTCTGTTGCATTAACTGTTGGGAAAAAAGTTCCAAAAGAATGGTTTGAAAAAGCAAACGGAAAAAAGATATTAGGTTTAGCTTGTGGTGGTGGACAGCAGGGACCAATTTTTGCTATAAAAGGCTATGATGTAACTATAATGGATTTTTCTAAATCACAATTACAAAGAGATGATATGGTTGCTAAAAGAGAAGGCTTAAAAATCAATACAGTTCAAGGCGATATGACAAAACCATTTCCATTTGAAAATGAAACTTTTGATATTATTTTTAATCCAGTCTCAAATGTATATGTAGAAGATTTAGAAAACATATACAAAGAAGCTTCTCAAGTATTGAAAAAGGGTGGATTGTTAATGGTAGGATTTATGAATCCTTGGATATACATGTATGATGCTGACATTGTATGGGACAAACCCGATGAGGAATTACTTTTAAAGTTTTCAATACCTTTTAATTCAAAAAAGCTTGAAGAGGAAGGCAAGATAACAATAAATCCAGAATATGGATATGAATTTAGCCATACCTTAGAAACTCAGATTAGAGGACAACTTAAAAATGGTCTCGCTATGATAGATTTTTATGAATCGTGTGACAAAAGACACAGATTATCACGTTATGGAAATGACTATATAGCTACACTTTGTATTAAACTATAATATTATAGAACATACTTCAGGAAAATAGCCTGTTTTACTTTCAATAAGGGTTAAAGTCTAAATCTCAGTTTGTCGAAATAAAACTATTAAATAATAATTACAAAAGTTCTCTTAGTAAAATGGAAGAAAGTGGAATTTTTGGGTAAATCAGAAAATTTTATAAAATTGTTACCAGAAAAACAAAAATATAATGGATTTTTTATAATAAAATTTGTAAAAGAGGGGTAAAGGATTGAAGATTAGTCTTCAATTTTTTTCACATAATTTTATATAAAATTTTAGAAATAAATTTTCTGTTTTTTGATATTTTATAAGAAAGTCATCTAGACCAAAATTAGAAACTTGAAGGAAAATAAGTCAAAATGATGAACTATTTAAGGATAAAATAAGTCAAAAGAGAAATAACCTTAAAAATCTTGTACTATTTTATAGTGGATTAAAAAATATAGTTAGAAAAATGAATATTTAGGTTGAATAAATGACAAAAAATGAGAAATGTGATATAATCGAAAGAATGAGAAATTGACAAATTTGAATTTGTGGGGTAATGAAATGATTAGAAACATAAAAAAAGAAGATGCTAAATCTATACGAGAAATATGTGATGTTTCTTTAGGATATATTGTTTCTACTAAGTTAGTGGAGAAGCAAATTGCCAAACTATCGAATGATAAAAATCATCATTTGATTTATGTTTATGAGGATGAGGATTCACATAAAGTAGTTGGCTTTATACATGCTGAAATATATGAGAGTCTTTATTCGGATTGCGGATTAAATATTCTAGGATTAGCTGTTTTACCAGAGTTTCAAGGGAGATGTATTGGCAAAAAATTGATCAATCATTTAGAAATTGACTCTCAACAAAAATTAATTAAGTTTATTAGGTTAAATTCAGGAGAATCAAGAACAGGGGCACATAAATTCTATGAAAAAATTGGATATGTATGTGATAAGACTCAAAAGAGATTTATTAAAATTTTTGAATGAGTAAATCCCAGTTTGTCGCACTAAAACAATTAAATAATATCTTCAATAGAAAAGAAAAGAAAATATCGGATACTTCAATAAAAATGAAAATGAAACAATATAATATAAGCTGACAAGAATAATGTTTAGGAAGTTACGTAGAAAACTGAATGAAAAAAGATAATTTTGATTAAAAAGCCTTAAAAAGTATCAATAGGAGTGATAAATTTGAATTTTATATTTAAAAAATTAAAAAAATTTATATTTTTAAGAATTTTTTTCCATTTTGTTTACATATTGGCAATAGCGAGTTTGCCGACTGTTATAAAATATATGATTGATGATAGTTACAGTAATGGAATTTATGATATTGTTAAATTAACAGGTATATTTGTTCTTCTTATTGTTATTGGAATGGGAGCACAATATATAAGTCAAAGAAGTGCATGGAGGCTTGAAAAAGAATTTAATCTGTATTTTAGAGAAAATTTGTTTTCTGTAATAATCTGTAAAGAACCTACTGATTTTAATAAAAACAGTATAGGAGATTATAATTCAAGATTAAATAATGATATTGCTTCCTGTGCTGAATATTTAGAATATACTATGATGATATTTGAATCTTTGATTTCTTTTATTATTTATGCAATTTATATCTTTATATTAAATTATAAAATTGCAATTATAATATATTTAGTTGCTTTGATTGTCTTGTATTTACCAAATTTAACGGCCAATAAATTTTCAAAAAAGAAGAAAAAATTGCTTGACGACACAGCTTCTTATAATAGCAAAATTATTGATTTATTAAGCGGTTATGCATTTATAAATTGTTTTACATACAAAAATATAAATAAGAATTACGAAATTTCTCTTAGTAAATTGGAAGAAAGCAGATATAATTTTGGGAAATTTAAAACTTTTGTAAATGTTTTAAATGGGCTGGTTATGTATATGATTAATATTTCTTCATTTGGAATTATGGCGTTTTTATTATATAAAGGAGAAATTACAGCCGGAATTGCAACAGCTACTATTGCATATATTCAAAATTTTATGTTTCCACTTCGTACTGTAATAGATGCAATAAGTCTTCGTAAATCGGTAGAAATTGTTATGAAAAATGTACTTTTGGAAATTTCAGAAAATAAAAATTTGGAATTGGAAAATGTAAAATTTACTAATAATATAAAATGCGATAATGTAAGTTTTAAATATGATGATTATATAATTAAAAATTTTTCTTATACTTTTGAGAAAAATAAAAAATATGCAATTATCGGAGAAAGCGGAAAGGGAAAATCTACACTTTTAAATCTTATAAATGGTAATCTCTCCTGTACAGACGGTCGTATTACAATAGATGATATAGAAGTTTCTTATAGATTTTGTAATCAGTTGATAATGTATTTAACTCAAAAATCTCATATATTTTCTGAAAATTTTTGGGACAATGTAAGTATCTTTGACAGTTTTGATAAAACTATTTTGGAAAGAGATAATAGATATATTCCGCGAAATAAAGTTGATATTTTATTAAAATCAAAAAACAACAACGAATTAAGTGGAGGAGAAAAACAATTAGTAAATTATTTGAGAGCAATTTTATCCGGTAAAGAAATATTACTTTTAGATGAGCCTTTTTCCGCAATGGATAAAAATATGGAAAAGTATGTTTGTAGTAAGTTATTGGAAATGGAAGATAAGACAATAATTATGATTACTCATAATGTGGAAAAAGACTTCTTGGATAAATTTGATAATATAATTTATATTTAAGATTATAAAAAATTGATGTATTTGCACTAAAGCCTGTATTACAGTAATTGTTAAATTATTTTGGGAGATATTTATGGAATTTAATAAGGATAAATGGATAAAAGATGGTATGATTGTAAATATGCCAAAAAAACAGAAAGATAAATATGAACTTTTTGTTTATTTAGCTTCTATTTGTTTTGACGAAAGAAAATATACGGAAAAAGAGATTAATGAAATTTTAAAGAAATATTATGCAGATTTTTGCTATTTGAGAAGATTTATGGTTGACTTTAAACTTTTAAAAAGGACTAATGATGGAAGTGAGTATTTCTTTGATAAGTCGGTATTAGATTGTATTTAGTAGGAGAGTTATGATATATATAAAAGAAATTTCGGTTAAAGATATTAATTTGTTTTGGGAGAAACATATTAAGTATTTAATTGAAGATGAAATTATTACAGATAAGGAAGATATAGAATACTTTTTAAGTAGCGAGTACAGAGATTTTTTAGAAAATAGTATGAATAATGATAAAGATAGACATTATATTGCTTATTTTTTTGAAAATGATATAGAAATTGGAGCTGTTCAATTTACGATTTATACCAATGAAGATGGAAAATATTTTGGAGAATGTTTTATACTTGATTTTTGGATATATCCTGAATTTAGAAATAAATCCAAAGGTTTGGAATGTTTTAAGAAGTTAGAAAAATATACAAAGCCACTTGGGGCAAAGCACTATGTTTTAAATTCAATGAAAGAAAATTCAATTAGATTTTGGAAAAAATTAGGTTTTAGAGAAAATGGAGTCGATGAATGGGGTATGAAATTGTTTAGATTGTATTAGATTTTCAATATTTATTTGCTTAATTAATCTAATAGAGAAATGTTAAGGAGCTTTTTATAAAGCTCCTTTGTCCTTTTTGTAGTTTATTCCTTGGTATGAATTTCTTTGTTTTAGAATTTTACTAACTTCTCCTATTGTTTTAATTTTATCTTTTGACCAAAGGGGAGCGATGAGTTTTTCTTTGTCACCATCTCCTGTGAGCCTATGAATAATTATGTCCTTGTCTAAATTTTCTATTGCCATAATCAAAGCATTTATATATTCATCCCAAGTTATTACTTTGAAACTGTTTTTTAGATAATCCTCATATAGTTCACAATCGTTCTGAATATAAAGGCTGTGGATTTTAATTCCCCAAGGTTTTTTAGTATTTACATAATCAATAGTATTTTTATAATCTTTTTCTGTTTCATTTGGAAGACCAAAGATTATGTGGAAAATAGTTTTTATATTTAATTCTTTTAATCTTTTTACACAATTTTCAAAAGTTTCCGTACTGTAACCTATATTCATATTATTTCTTGTGTTTTCATTTGAGCTTTGTAGTCCAAGTTCAATCCAGACTTCAATTTTGTCATTCAGTTCTGCAAGTAAATTATAAATATCTTCATTAAAACAATCAGCTCTTGTAGCAATGGATAGCACTTTAACATTTGGAAAATTTATTGCCTCATAGTACATTTTCCTTAGTTGTT
>CABRGI010000052.1 GCA_902470455.1 uncultured Parvimonas sp. | reverse complement strand
AATAAAGTCGGGGGCTTTTGATGAAATAGAAGAAAGCAGAATAGAAATTTTGAATTCTTTTGAAACTTTATTTACACAAATAGTTTCAAAAAGTAAAAATGAATTATCAGGACAGCTTTCTTTAATCAGTTCAGATTTTATGCAAGAAAAATTTGTTAAGTCTGAAAAATTTTCAAAGGACGATATTCTTGAATTTGAAAAAGACGTTTTAGGTTTTTATATTTCTTCACATCCATTAGATGATTATAAAGCATATATAAAATCTCAAAATACTATGAAATTGATTGATTTAAAAGTTTTAGACAAAGGTATCTATAAAGTAATAGTTTATGTAAATTCTGTAAAAACAAGAAGAAATAAAAAAAATAAAATGTTAAAAACTGTAAATGTTGAAGACTTTTCAAGTAGTATTGAACTCTTAGATGTAATGGATTTAGATATTCATAAAGGGAAAATTTATGAAATATCAGTTAAAGTAGCTGTTAATTCATTTGGAAATACTAATTATACTATAATTGATGCTAAAGAAATTGAAGAAATTTATAGTAAGAAACTATATATAAAATTAGAAAATTTTGATAATAATATTAAGAAAAAACTTGGAGAATTTTCAGAAAAATATGGTGGAGAAAATCAAGTAATTTTGTATATTTTATCTAACAATAAAACTTTAAGATTAGAAAATAAATTTGATTTAAAAAATGAAAATTTACTTATTGAATTAGAAAATAATTTTGGAAAAGATTGTTTTCGTATAAACTAATGGAGGTATATTTTGAAAAAAATTGCTATTCTTACGAGTGGAGGTGATTCTCCAGGAATGAATCCTGTAATAAGAGCAGTTGTAAGAACATGTATTTATCATAATATTAGAATTTATGGTGTAAAATTTGGATATGATGGTCTTATTAAAGGGGATATTTTTGAAATGAATGTATCTAGTGTCGCTGATATAATTCAAAAAGGGGGAACTATATTAGGTAGTGCAAGAAGTAAAGCATTTATGACTATAGAAGGTCAGGAGAAGGCTGTTAAAAATTTAGAGAAATATGGTATAGAAGGACTTGTAGTTTTAGGAGGAGATGGTACTTTTAGGGGAGCTAATGTACTAAGTAGATATGGAATTAGGACGATAGCTATACCTTGTACTATTGATAATGATATGGGATATACTGACTATACAGTAGGATTTTTTACTTCTGTAAATACAGTTATAGATGCTATATCAAAACTTCGTGATACTTCATCTTCACACGGAAGAGCTAATATATTAGAAGTTATGGGAAGAAAATGTGGAGATATTGCATTAAACTCAGGTCTTGCCGGAGGAGCAGAAAGTATAATAGTTCCAGAAGTTGATTTTGATATAGATAAAGTTTGTAATAAAATAATTCGTGGTAGAAAAAGAGGAAAGTTGCATCATATAATTGTTTTAACAGAAGGGATTTTAAGCCCTTATGAGCTTAAAAGGCAAGTTCAAGAAAAGGCGAATATTGATACAAGAGTTACTGTTCTTGGACATATTCAAAGAGGAGGCACTCCAAGTTCATTTGACAGAATAATTGCAAGTCAAATGGGAAGTATGGCGGTTAAGCTATTATTAAAAAATAAAACAAATTTAGCATTGGCATATAGAAATAATAGTATTGAATATATTTCTATAGAAGATGCAGTTTCAAGCAAAAAAATATTTAATAAAGATTTATATGATATAGTTGATGAACTATCTATTTAGGAGATAATTATGAAAAAGACAAAAATAATTTGTACAATTGGACCTGCTTCAGATTCAGTTGAAAGTTTAAAAGAATTAATTCTTAGTGGAATGAATATATGTAGATTGAATTTTTCACATGGAAGCAAGGAAGAACATCAAGTTAGAATTGATAATATAAAAAAGGCAAGAGAAGAGTTAGACTTGCCAATAGCTATAATGCTTGATACAAAGGGTCCTGAAATTAGACTTGGAAAATTTAGTGTTGATGAAGTTTTTTTAAAATCAGGAGACATTTATACTTTTACAATTGAAGAAGCTTTAGGAAATCAAGAAATTTGTTCTGTTTCTTATAAATTACTACCGGATGATGTTAAAATTGGTGGAACAATTTTAGTTGATGATGGTTTGATAGAAATGGAAGTTATTTCAAAAACAGATAAAGAAATAAAATGTTTGGTAAAAAATAACGGAGTAATTAAGAGCAATAAAGGCGTGAATATTCCAAATGAAATAATACATTTACCTTCAATTACAGAAAAGGATAAGAGTGACATTTTATTTGCAATAAAAAATGATTTAGATTTTATTGCTGCTTCTTTTGTTA
This sequence comes from uncultured Parvimonas sp., assembly GCA_902470455.1. Classification (GTDB taxonomy): domain Bacteria; phylum Bacillota; class Clostridia; order Tissierellales; family Peptoniphilaceae; genus Parvimonas. The sequence goes on along the minus strand of CABRGI010000052.1, from coordinate 3,621 downwards.
GAAAACCTGAAGATGTGTATGAAATTAGAAAAATTTTAGATGAAAATAATTCTGATATTAAAATTATATCTAAAATCGAAAATCAAGAAGGTGTTGAAAATATTGATAAAATTATAGAAGCATCAGACGGAATAATGGTAGCTAGAGGAGATTTAGGTGTTGAAATAAAAACGGAATTTATTCCAAAAATTCAAAAAGAAATTATTAGAAAATGTAATTTAATAGGAAAACCTGTAATAACTGCAACTCAAATGTTGGATTCTATGATTAGAAATCCTAGACCCACAAGGGCAGAGGTTACAGATGTAGCAAATGCAATTATTGACGGAAGTGATTGTGTTATGTTATCAGGTGAAACAGCTGCAGGAAAATATCCAAAGGATGCAGTTAAAGTTATGAATAATATAGCTATTACAACAGAAAATTCATTTGATTTTCAAAATAGTATAAAAAACAAAATCAGACATGATGCTTTAAATACGATGAATTCAATTAGTTTATCCACAAAGGAAATTGCTGAAAATTTAAGAGCAAAAGCAATTATTTGTGCAACTGCTTCAGGAATTACACCAATATCAATTTCTAAATTTAGACCATTTGTTGATATTATAGCTGTAACTTATTCTGAAAAAGTTAGAAGAAAATTACAAATTTTTTGGGGAGTTACTAGCTTGATTTCAAAAAAATCTGAACATACTGATGAAGTTATTGAACGTTCAATATCAGCTACTTTAAATGCAAATTATATTAGTGATGGAGATACAGTTGTACTAACAGCAGGAATACCGGTTGGTGTTGCAGGGACAACAAATTTAATAAAAGTGCATACAGTTGGGAAAATTTTGATAAAGGGATTTGGAATTGGAAAAGATTCAGTAACAGGAAAAGTTTGTGTAATAAATTGTGAAGATGATTTAAAAAATAAATTTAAAGATGGAGATATAATAGTATCTAAATTCACGGATAGAGAATATGTCGAATTTATTGATAGAGCATCAGGAATTATAGTTGAAACGGGAGGGTTAACTTCTCATGCAGCAATAATTGCATTACATTTTAATATTCCAACAATTATTGGTGCTGAAAATGTAACAAATTTAATTAAAGACGGTCAACTTGTAACAATAGATACTGTTGGTGGTTTGGTTTATGATGGTGATGTTAAAGTTCTTTAATTTTACTTTATTTTAAATATATGTTATTATATTACAGACATTTAAATAAGGAGAAAATAATTTGATAAAATTTATAGATTTGCCTACAGAGTTTCAAAATGATTCTGTAAAAAAATATTATGAAATAGTTTCAAAAAAGAAACTTAGTTTAGTTTTTAAAAGAATATTTGACATTATTTTTTCAGTTTTAATTTTACTAATATTATTTATTCCGATAGTTATAATTTCAATAGCTATAAAGTTAGATTCAAAAGGTAGTATATTTTATAGACAAGAAAGAGTTACAACATACGGTAAAAAATTTAGAATTTTTAAATTTAGAACAATGGTTTCAAATGCGGATAAAATTGGAACACTTGTAACTGTGAAATCAGATTCGAGAATAACTAAAGTTGGAAAATTTTTAAGAAAATATAGATTAGATGAATTTCCACAAATTTTTAATATATTTTTAGGAGAAATGAGTTTTGTTGGAACGAGACCTGAAGTAACAAAATATGTTGAAAGGTATTCTGATTATATGTATGCGACTTTATTGCTCCCTGCGGGACTTACATCATATTCCAGTATAAATTATAAAGATGAGGATGAAATAATATCAAAACACTTAGATAATGATTCAAATATTGATGATATTTATGTAAATTATATTTTACCGGATAAAATGAAGTATAATTTAGAATATATTGAAAGATTTTCTTTTTGGTATGATATAAAAATTATGTTTAAAACATTTTTATCAGTTTTTTTTGGGAGGAAAAAATAATGAAGGTTAGTATTGGTGTAGTTGCCTTGAATGAGGAGAAAACTTTACCTTCTCTTTTTAAAGATTTTGAATTACAAACATATCCCCATAGCGAGATTGAAATAATTTTAGTTGATGGAATATCTACAGATAATACAAAAAAAATTATGCAAGATTTTAAAGAGAATAATGATTTTTTAGATGTTAAAATTATGGATAATCCAAAAAAGATTCAATCTGCAGGATGGAATATAGTGATAAGAAATTTTACAGGGGATGTTTTAGTAAGAATAGATGCACACTCATCAGTTCCAAAAGATTTTATAGAAAAAAATGTTAGAAATATAGAATCAGGAGAAGATGTTTCAGGAGGAAAAAGACCAAATATTATTGATGAGGATACTGCTTATAAAAAAATGCTTTTGGAAGCAGAGTCATCTATGTTTGGTAGTGGGATTGCACCTTTTAGAAATGCATCAGGAAAAAAATATGTAAAGTCTATGTTTCATGCAATGTATAAAAGAGAAGTATTGGAAAAAGTTGGATTTTTTAATGAAAAATTATTAAGAACTGAGGACAATGAATTTCACTATAGAATTAGAAAAGCTGGATATAAACTTTGTTATGATGATGATATTATTTCTTATCAACATACTAGAAATTCACTTTCAAAAATGATTAAACAAAAGAAAGCTAATGGAATGTGGATAGGACTTACAACTGTTGTTTGTCCCGAGTGTTTAAATATTTATCATTATATTCCATTTGCATTTTTAGTATCTCTTTTTATATCAATTATTTCACTATTTTTTACTAAATACTTATTTTTAATGGTATTTGGTTCATATATTATTGTGAATATTATGATGTCTTTAAGTTCAATTTTTAAAGGAAAATTTAATCCTTATAATTTATTGCTTCCGATTGTATTTTTCCTTTTACATATTAGTTATGGATATGGCACATTGATAGGATTTTTAAAAATCCCATCATTTTTAAAAACATATAATAAGGAGGACTAGTTTATGATTTATGCAGGTATTCTTGCTGGAGGAATAGGTAGTAGGATGAATATTTCTAATATTCCTAAACAATTTTTGAACATAGGGGATAAACCTATAATTATTCATACAATTGAAAAATTTTTACTAAGTAATAAAATTGATAGAATTTATGTGGGTGTAAATCCTGATTGGAATTCCTATCTTGTTGATATAATAGAAAAAGATTATAATTATTTGTCTGAAAAAATTGTTGTTGTAGATGGTGGGAAAGATAGAAATTCTACAATTTTAAATATTATTTCAGCTATTGATAATGATAATGGATTAACAGATGAAGATATTCTTGTGACACATGATGCAGTTAGACCTTTTGTTTCAATTAAAATGATTGATGAAAACATCGAAAGTTGCAAAAAATATAATATTATTGACACAGTAGTACCCGCTTTTGATACAATTGTTGTTTCTAAAGATAGTAAATTTATTTCATCTATTCCTGATAGAAAAACTATGTTTCAAGGACAAACTCCTCAAACATTTAAAATTAATAAATTTATGGAATACTATAATAAATTAACAGATGAAGAAAAAAATATTTTAACAGATGCTTGTAAAATATTTGTATTAAATGGAGAAAAAGTATTTTTGGTTAATGGTGATTTTTCAAATATAAAGATTACTACGGTAACAGATTTAA
>CABRGI010000051.1 GCA_902470455.1 uncultured Parvimonas sp. | reverse complement strand
TTAGCTGAAAAATTTGGCATAAATATAGTAGTTAATGAAGATTATTACAGATTTAATAATACTTCTTCTTTAATTCTTGTTACTGAAAAATTAAAGAATACATATATTTGTTCTTCAGATAATTATTTTCCAAAAAATCCTTTTGAAAAATATGTTTATAGAGCATATTATTCTGCAGTTTATCAAGATGGAGAAAGTGATGAATACTTTGCAGAATGTGATAAAAAGGGAAGAATAAAAGGAATAACAATTGGTGGAAAAGACGATTGGATAATGTTGGGACATGTATTTTTTGACAGAGAATTTAGCGATAAATTTGCAAAATTGTTAAAAGCAGAATATCACGAACAGTCAGTTAAAGAAAATTTATGGGAAACTTTTTATATGCGTCATCTAAAAGAGCTTGATAATATGTATATCAGAAAATATGATGTAGAAGACATAAAAGAATTTGACTCTTTAGACGAATTAAGACTTTTTGACGAAAAATATGTTACTAATTCGGACTCTAAAATATTTCAAAATGTTTGTGGTGTTCTAAAATGTAATGAAGAAGAAATAAAGGATATTAAACCTATAAAGATGGGAATGACTAACACTTCTTTCAAATTTAGTTATAATGGGAATTCCTATGTTTATAGACATCCGGGTCCCGGAACTGAATTAATCATAAATAGAAAAAGTGAGTTTGATTCAATGAAAATTGCAAAAGAATTGGGTTTAGACGATACTTATATCTATATGGATGCGAACAGCGGTTGGAAAATTTCAAAATTTATTGAAGATGTAAAAATTCTTGATTATGAGGATAAAAAGAATGTAAAAAGGGCAATCTCTATGCTTAAGAAATTGCATACAAGTGGTAAAGAAACAGATTATAAGTTTAATATCTTTGATGAAATTGAAAACTTTAAAATTAAAATAAAAAATTCACATCGTGATAATTTTGAAGATATTAATGTAATGAATGATAAAATTTATAGATTAAAATCCTTTATTGAAAAAGATGGTTTAAAAGAATGTCTTTGTCATTGTGATAGCTATGATTTGAATTTTTTAATGGACAGTAGAGATGAAATGTACTTAATTGATTGGGAATATTCTGCAATGTCAGATCCCGCAGGAGATATTGGTTGTTTTATTACTTGCTCAACATACTCTTTTTATGAGGCTATGGATGTAATAAAAGAATATTTTGACGGAAATCCATCAGTTGAAGAATTAAGACATTATATTGCCTATGTCGCAGTAAGCTCATTTTATTGGTTCTTATGGGCAATTAATCAAGAAATTCAAGGAAAGAGCATTGGTGAATATTTATATATTTGGTATAACCATACTAAAGAATATGCTGACTATGCTTTGAAATTATATGAACAAGGAGAAAGTGATGAATAATCTATCTATTGAAAAAATTATTTATGAAGAAACAGAAAAAAGATTAGAAATAATGTCTAAAGAAGATTATGAATTTCCTAAAAAAATTACGAAAACAGATTGGATTCTTATTTGGGGAATTGTAATAATTTCTATATTTTTAGTTATATTATGCATGATAGGAGTAATTGAATAATGAGTGGAAAATTAAATTATATTCAGCAGGAGACGGTAACAGGAGTTGTTCCTATGATGAATTCGGAAAGAAAGTATTCTTTCTTAGATTTGTTTTTAACTACTAGTGGTTTTGCAATTGCAACTTGGTGTTATACGCAAGGAGCTTATGTTGCACAATTTTTAGGATTCAAACAGATGATTATAAATATTTTCTGTTTTAATCTAATATTTGTCATGATAGAATGTTTACCGGTTTTATTTGCTGTGCGTTATGGAATTGATTTATGGATATGGTTGAGAAGTGTTTTAGGAGAAAAAGGTGTTGCAATTTTATCGACAGTTATAAGTTTTGCAAACTTCGGTTGGTATGCGGTTGCGGCAAATCTCTTTGCATCATCTATGATTAATCTTGCATTAAGTTTTGGCGTTGAATTAAATCCTGTAATTTTTAAACCTTTACTTGGAACGGTATGTGTTGTTCTTGGAACTTTGATTGCACTTGGAGGTCCTGAGGTTATTAAGTGGACAAACAGATTTTTAGTTATGGCTTTGCTTATAGTTGGAGTTATAATAGTTGCAATTTGTCTTTTTGCAGTTCCCCTTTCTGAGATATTAAAAGTTAAACCTGTTTTAGCTGAAGGAACTACAAAATTACAAAACTTTATGTTATCTGCAGAAGGAAATATTGCATTTGCGTTTTCTTGGTCAACACAGGCTCTTGTACTGCCAAGACTTGCAAAATCTGAAAAAAGCGGATATTGGGCAACAAGTTTATCCTATGGAGCTGTAGCACCTTTCTTCGTAGCTACAGGTGGAGTTATGGCATTAGCGATGTTTGTAAGAACAGGTGTATATGAAAGTGATCCTACAAAAATGTTATCTACTTTGGCAACACCTGCATTTGCATTATTGAGTTTACTTTTAGTTGCTTTTGCTAATATTGGAACACAGGGAACGGGTTCTTATGTAAATTGTATGATAATAAAGAGCGGTATGCCTAAACTTAGCTACAAAAAATTAGTTATTATAGCCATGATTTATGTTAGCGGATTGACTATTTGGGGCGGAGTTGAAGAATATTTCGGTTCATTTATTTCATTGGCTGCATATATTCAAGGACCTATAATTGGAATGATTGTTGTAGATTATTTAATTGTAAGGAAAAGAATGTTATCTCTAAAATCCGCCTTTTTTATTAAGGGGCACGATGCATATAAGTTTACAAACGGATTTAACTTGGTGGGTCTTGGAGTTGTGATAATAACTTTTGCATTAGCAATGTTATTCGTTTACAATCCAATGACAGGAATGATTAAAAGCAATCTGTTCTTAGTTACAACAGGTAGTGGTTTTACGGCAATTTTTGGAGGACTTTTATATTGGATTGCAAGTTTAACTCCTTTAAAATCATATATGTTAAAAGATAGAAATGATTTGGAAATACTATAGAATATTTTAAAGACAACTGTAAAAAAAGTTGTCTTTTTTGTCGGTTTTTTGGGTATTCAATAATTGTTGTTATTGAAAAAAAGTATTGTTTATGTTATCATAAGTTGTTAGTGGGTGATGATTTTGAATGAAAAAATAATTGATATAAAAGATTTAAGATATGAATATACCGGAGAGAATGATAAAAAAAGTATTGCTTTAGACGGAGTTAGTTTTTCTGTAAATAAAGGAGAATTGATTTCTATTTTGGGACATAATGGAAGTGGGAAATCCACTTTGGCAAAACTTTTAAATGCACAGATTATTCCAACAGATGGGGAAATTGAAATTTTCGGAATTAATACAAAAAATGAAAATAGAATTTGGGATATTAGACAAAAATGTGCTATGGTTTTTCAAAATCCTGATAATCAACTTGTTGCAACAGTTGTTGAGGAGGATGTTGCTTTTGGACCTGAAAATTTAGGTATTCCTTCAGAAGAAATAAGACAAAGAGTTGATGATGCTTTAAAAATTGTTGAGATGCAAGAGTATAAAAAACATTCTCCTCATATGCTTTCAGGGGGACAAAAGCAAAGAATTGCAATAGCAGGTATTCTTTCAATGAAACCGGAAGTAATAATTTTTGACGAATCAACTGCAATGCTAGATCCTATTGGAAGAAAAGATATTATGGATACTATTTTAAAATTGAATAGAGAAGAAAATAAAACAATTATGTATATAACTCATTATATGGAAGAGGCTGTTCTTGCTGATAGAGTTATCGTTTTAAATGAAGGAAAGATTGAGTTCGATGACAGTCCTAAAAAAGTTTTTTCAAATGTTGAAACTTTAAGGGAATTAGGACTTTCAGTACCACAGGTTACAGAGCTTGCTTATCTTTTAAAGAATGAAGGGATTGAAATTCCTTCTGATATTTTAACTAATGATGAAATGGTAGAATTTTTGGAGAGAAAATTAAAATAATGGATATAAATTTTAAAAATGTAAGTTTTGTCTATGGAGAAAAAACTCCTTTTGAAAAACTTGCTTTGGATAATATAGATTTAACTATAAAAAAGGGTGAATTTGTTGGTATTATAGGGCATACAGGAAGTGGAAAGTCAACATTAATTCAACATTTTAATGGAATTTTAAAGCCGACAAGCGGAGATGTTTTTATAGGGGATATGAATACTAAAGATAAGACACTTGCTAAGAGTGGGTTAAGATATAAGATTGGATTGGTTTTTCAATATCCTGAATATCAACTTTTTGAAGAGACAATTGAAAAGGATATTGCTTTTGGTCCTAAAAATATGGGGCTTAGTGAAGCTGAAGTTACAGAAAGAGTAAAAGAAGCTATGGAACTTGTTGGTCTTGACTATGAAGCTAAAAAGGATAAATCTCCTTTTGAAATTTCTGGGGGTCAAAAGAGAAGGGTTGCGATAGCTGGAATTTTAGCTATGAAACCTGATATTTTGATTTTAGATGAACCTACTGCAGGACTTGACCCCAAAGGTAGAGATGAATTGTTTTTTCAAATCAAAAGACTTTACGAAAAAAATAATATTACAATAGTTTTGATTTCTCATAGTATGGAGGATGTTGCAAAACTTGTAAATAGAATAATTATAATGAAAAACGGACAGATTCATTTAGATAAGAGTACAAAAGAAGCATTTAGTGATGTTGATGATTTGAAGAAAGTTGGACTTAATGTTCCGCAAATTACGGAACTTATGGATATTTTAAGAAAAAAGGGACATCATTTTAGTAAAAATATTTTAACAGTTGATGAGGCTTTTAGCGAAATAAAAAGAGAATTGAGGAAAAATTAATGGTAAAAAATATATCAATAGGTAGATTTTTTCCGGGAGACAGTATTGTTCACAGATTGGATCCCAGACTTAAACTATATTTTATTTTTATGTTTATACTTTCTATATTTTTTATAAAAAGTTTTCTTGTTTTTATACCACTTGCGATTTTTTTGTTTTCAATTATAAAAATAGCAAAGTTACCGATTTTAATGGTTTTAAAAGGTTTAAGGGGAATTTTTTATATTGTTTTATTTACAGTAATTTTAAATTTACTTTTAACACCTGGAGAGGTTTTATTTAGAATATGGATTATAAATATAACCAAAGAAGGAATTAAATTAAGTGCTTTTATGAGTGTTAGAATAATACTTTTGGTTATAGGAACAAGTCTTTTAACTCTTACTACAAGCCCAATTGTACTTACAGATGCTTTGGAATATGTTATGAAACCTTTTGAAAAAATAAAATTTCCTGCACATTCCGTTGCAATGATGATGACAATAGCTTTAAGATTTATACCTACAATTTTAGATGAAATGGACAAAATTACAAAGGCTCAAACTGCAAGAGGTGCAGATTTTGAAACAGGCAGTATTGTAACAAGAGCAAAAAGTTTGATTCCTTTACTTGTTCCACTTTTTGTAAATGCTCTAAAACGTGCAGATGAACTTGCAGTTGCTATGGAAGCTAGATGTTATAGAGGTGGAGAGGGAAGAACCAGAATGAATGTTCTAAAATATTCAAGGACTGATTATATAGTTATGGCTTTTATAACTCTGATTTTTGGACTTGTAATAGCATCAAGATTTTTCTTAAATGTATGGATTTTTAATTAGATAGAAAAGGAATAAAAATGAGTTTCGATGGAATTTTTACAAAAGCGGTTGTAGATGAAATATATCCGCTTTTATTAAATGGAAAAATAAATAAAATAAATCAACCGGACAAAAACGAAATAAATATACAGATTTACAACAAGGAAAATTATAAATTATTACTTTCTTGTGCAAATAATCTTTCAAGAATTCATTTGAGTGAAAAAAGCAAAAAGAATCCAATAACTGCATATAATTTTTGTATGTTACTTAGAAAACATTTGGTTGGAGGGACTATCAAAAATATATATCAACATAAAATGGATAGGGTTGTTTGCT
>CABRGI010000050.1 GCA_902470455.1 uncultured Parvimonas sp. | reverse complement strand
CGATATATAAGTCTGTTAATCCGAAGTTAAGAAGTTATTTTACAAATGTAAGCTATTTGCCACTTATACTTCCGGATATTGTAATTGCTATAGGAATGATAATACTATATGTATTTTTTAAATTTAATTTTGGATATTTTACGATAATTTTATCTCATATAATATTTAATGTTCCATTTGTAGTATTTGCAATTTTACCTAAATTATTGACTTTTGATAAGAGTCTTTATGATGCAGGAATGGATTTAGGAGCAAGGCAACTTCAAGTTTTTAAAAGAATTGTTTTACCACAGCTAATACCTAATTTAATCATAGGAGCATTGGTTTGTATTACTATGTCCTTGGACGATTTTACTGTTAGTTATTTTACTTCCGGAAATGGAGTTGCAACACTTTCAGTAAAAATTTATTCAATGACTAAAAGAGGAATTAGTCCTAAAATAAATGCGTTGTCAACATTGCTTTTTGCAATAATAATTTTAATTTCAACAATAACATATATTTTTAAAAATAAAGGGGAAAAAAATGAAAAAATTTAAGAATTTATTAGTATTACTTTTAGTTTTAGTTGCAACTGTATCTCTTGCAGCTTGTGGAAAAAATGATAAAAAAGAAGAAAAAACAGAACAAAGTTCAGAAAAGAAGGTTTTAAATGTAACAAATACAGATCTTTTCATAGATCCTGAAACAATCAAAGAATTCGAAAAAGAATATAATTGTAAAGTAAATTATACATTTTTTGAAGAAAACGAAGAATATTACACAAAATTAAAAAGTGGTGCTGAAAAATACGATGTAATCGTAGCAAGTGACTATATGGTTGATACTATGATTAAAGAAAATATGTTGGAAAAACTTGATAAAAATAAAATTCCAAATATGGAAAAAGTTAAAAAAGAATATAGAAATTTAGTTTTTGACCCTACTTATGAATATTCAGTTCCATATACTATTGGAAATATTGGAATTGCTTATGATAAGTCTAAACAACAAAAAGTTGATAGTTGGGCTGACCTTTGGAGTGAAAAAAATAAAGGTGAAGTTGTAATGTTAGACGGAAGTAGATTTACAATGGCAATAGCAATGATAAAAGAAGGTATTGATCCAAACTCAACAAAAGAAGAAGATATTCAAAAAGCAAAGAACTCTTTAATAGCACAAAAGAAAATAATTAAGAGTTATGTAGGAGATGATCAGGCAAAGGATAACCTAATTTCCGGAGAATCAAAACTTACTTGTATTTGGGGTGGAGAAGCCTTACTTGCAAAAGATGAAAATAAAAATGTAGAATTTGTTTTTCCAAAAGAAGGAGCAATCTTTATTTTTGATAACTGGGTAATTCCTAAAGTTTCAGAAAATAAAGAATTAGCAGCAAAATTCATTGACTTTATGTCTAGACCGGAAATTTCTGCTAGAAACTGTAATGTTGTAAAATATGGCTCTCCAATCGAAGGAGCAAGAGAACTTATGGATGAAAGTTTGAAAAATAGTGATATAGTATTCCCAACAAAAGAAGTTTTTGAAAAAGGATTCATACTAAAAGATTTAGGCGAATCAAATGAAAAATTACAAAATGCTTGGACAGAAATAAAAGCAAAATAATAATAAGTTTTAGAAGACACTGTATAGTGTCTTCTTCTTTTTCCAAATTGTGATTTACACTAACGATATACTACAGTGATAATATTTTTTAAATAAAAATAAAACGTTATCCTATTGTAGATACCTTTGACAAGTAGGCATAAATTTGATATACTATGTTTGGCTAAAAATTTGGCTTAGAATTTATATTTTTTAGGAGGACAAAATGGAAGTTTCCGAAAAGAAAATTAGTTGGCAGTCCCTTGTATTTATGTGTTTCTCAACACTTTGGGGATTTGGAAATGTTTTAAACGGATATATCTACTTTCATGGTACACAAGTAATATTCTCTTGGGTATTAATGTTTGCATTGTATTTTATTCCGTATGCACTTATGGTTGGAGAACTTGGTTCTACATTTAAAGATTTAGGTGGTGGGGTAACATCTTGGATTCAAGAAACTACTAACTCTAAATTAGCTTATTATGCAGGTTGGACTTACTGGGCAGTACACATTACTTATATTGCCGGAAAAGGTTCAGGTGGTCTTAAAGCTTTAAGTTTTATGATTTTTAGAGATGCTAAAGCATATGACAGTATTCCTACTATCTATGTTCAATTAGCAACATTTGGTGTTTTACTACTATTCTGTTTCTTAGCAACAAGAGGTTTAAGCCCTATTAAGAGATTGGCAACACTTGCAGGTTCAAGTATGTTCGTTTTAGGTATTTTATTTATTCTTATGATGTATGCTGCACCTGTTATCAATCCAAATGGTGGATATTTAAAATTAAACTTTGCTTGGAATAACTTATTCCCTAAAGTTGACTTAAACTATTTAAGTAGTTTATCAATTTTAGTATTTGCAGTTGGTGGTATTGAAAAGATTTCTCCATATGTAAATAAAATCGAAGGAGATTCTGCTAAAGAATTCCCAAGAGCAATGATGTTTGCAACTTTAATGGTTGTTATTAGTGCTATCTTTGGAACAATTGCTATGGGACTTATGTTCGATATCAATGAAATTAATGCAAGTAAAAAAGCATTTGACTCTTATGCAGCAAATGGTGCTTACTGGGCATTCCAAAAATTAGGTCAATACTATGGTGTTGGTGATTTACTATTAATCATCTACTCTGCAGCTAATACTGTTGGACAATTCTCAACATTATTAATCAGTATTGATGCTCCTTTAAGAATGTTGTTAGAAGACCCTAATGCAAGTCAATATATCCCAACAAAATTGTTGAAGAAAAACAGCAAAGGTGCTTATGTAAATGGTATTGCATTAGTAGCTGTACTTGGTGGAGCAATCATATTAGCTCAATCATTCGTACCAGGAGCTACTACAGTTCTTAGACAACTTACTCGTCTTAACGGTGTAGTAATGCCAATGAGATATATGTGGGTATTCGTTGCTTACTTTGCTCTTAGATATGGTAAAGAAGAACTTAGCAGACATTACAGATTTGTTAAGAACAGAAGTGTTGGATTGTTCTTTGGTGCTTGGTGTTTCTTAGTAACATTAGCTTGTTGTTTATTAGGTATGTACTCAAAAGACCAATTCGAAATGGTATTAAAAATTATAACTCCAGCAGTTTTAGTTGCTTTAGGTTTAATCTTACCAGTTCTTAGAAAAAGAGAAGATAACAAAAAAATGTAGATTATAAAGAAATAAAGGAACTTTGGTTCCTTTATTTTCTTTGAAATATATTTATTGATTTTAAATTAAATAAATGGGGTAAATTTAAAATGATAGGGGGTATTAATATGAATAATATTGAAATTTCAAAAGAATTATTAACTTTTATTGATTCAAGTAAAAGTATGTTTCATACTGTTGATACAATGAAAAAATATTTTGATAAAGCTGGTTATACATTTTTACCGGAAAATGTAAAATGGGAAATAAAAAAAGGTGGAAATTACTATACTACAAGAAATAACTCAAGTATATTAGCTTTCCAAGTAGGAGAAGAACTAAGTGACTACCATTTCCAAATTACAGCTGCACATAGTGACTCTCCAACATATAAAGTTAAAGCTGTTCCTGAAATGGATGCACCGGGAGAACATTTAAAATTAAATGTTGAAGGTTACGGCGGAATGATTGATTCAACTTGGTTTGATAGACCATTAAGTCTTGCAGGAAGAGTTTTAGTTAGAGAAAATGGAAATATCGTAAATAAATTATTCAATATTGATAAAGATATTTTAATGATACCAAATGTTGCAATCCATTTAAATAGAGAAATAAACAATGGCTATGCTTACAATAAACAAGTTGACTTATTACCTTTATTCTCAGCAGGAGAATTAAAGAAAGGTGACTTTGACAAAATGATTGCAGAAGAATTAGGTGTTAAAGTTGAAGATATAGTTGCAAAAGACTTATTCTTAGTAAATCGTCAAAGACAATGTATCTGGGGATACAAAGATGAATTCGTTTCAACACCAAAACTTGATGACTTACAATGTGCATTTACTTCAATGAAAGCATTTTTAGATGCTAAAAATCCAAAGGCAATAAATGTTTGTACTGTTTTTGACAACGAAGAAGTTGGCTCAAACACAAAACAAGGTGCAATGTCAACATTTATGAAAGATGCGCTAAAGAGAATTAATGCTTCTCTTGGATTTGGAACTGATGAATATCATCAAGCAGTTGCAAAATCTTTCCTAGTAAGTTGTGATAATGCTCATGCTGTTCATCCAAATCATCCAGAACTTTATGATCCAACAAATAGAACTTTTATGAATAAAGGTATCGTTATAAAAGAAGCTGCAAATCAAAAATATACAACTGACGCTTTCAGTAGAGCAGTATTCTTAGAAATTTGTAAAAAAGTAGATGTTCCTACTCAATACTTTGCAAACAGATCTGACAAAGTTGGCGGTTCAACTCTTGGAAACTTATCAAATATTCAAGTTAGTTTACATGCTCTTGATATAGGGGTTGCTCAACTTGGAATGCACTCAAGCTATGAAACTTGCGGAATTAAAGATACAGGATATATGGTTACAGCATTAAAAGAATTCTTCTCAACAAATATTAAAATTGATTGTGCCGATGGAGTGATTTTTGAATAATGGCAAGAAGAATTACACCAAAAGAAATGTCAGAAGATAAATCAAAAATATCTCTGACAGGATTAACTATCATTATGATGGGAACTTTGTTTATATATTTTTTATGGGCTGTTATAAATAGTAAATTTTTAGTTAATTTCAGTATAGATGCATTAGTTGGAGTAGTGGCTCTTGTAATTTTAGTTAGAAATCTAAAAATAAAATATGATATTATAAAAAAATATACAAGTGAAAAACAATTTATGATTTTAGATGTAATCGCTTTTACTCTATGCTTTTTAATAAAAGTTGTAGTAAAAATTCCTTTCGACTTTTCTTTAATCATCTTATTAATTTCACATTATTCAACAAAGCGAATATTCAATAAAATAGTAAAATAATGTATTTGTATTGTTTTTACACAATAAAAATTAGAGAGGATTGTTTTAAATAATTCTCTCTTTTTGTTTTCTTATTTTAAAATAAGGGTATCCTTTAACTAGATATAGAGAAAAGGTAAAATCAATTTAGAAGTATTAAAAAATAAATTTAAAGGAGGATTTTTATGAAACCATTTATTTACAATATTCCTGTTAAGGTATATTTTGGAGAAGGGCAACTTTCCAATCTTGGAAGAGAATTATCAAAATATGGAAAAAAAGTTTTATTAACTTACGGAGGAGGTTCAATCAAAAAGATAGGACTTTATGATGAGGTTATAAAAGAAATAAGAGGTGCAGGACTTGAAGTTTTTGAACTTTCAGGGATAGAACCTAATCCTAGAATAGAATCTGTTAGAGAGGGTGCTAGAATATGTAAGGAAGAAAATATTGATGTGGTTCTTGCAGTTGGTGGAGGTTCAACGATTGATGCCTCAAAATTTATTTGTGCCGGAGCAAAAGTTGATTTTGACCCATGGGATTTTCTTGATTTAGAAAAAAGAGCAAAAATAGAAGATGCTTTGCCACTTTTAACTATTTTAACACTTTCAGCAACCGGTTCTGAAATGGATAATGATGGAGTTATTTCAAACCTTAAAACAAATGAAAAATTAAGCAATGGTTCAATGTGTATGTTACCAAAAGTTTCGTTTCTTGACCCTAAAAATACTTATAGTGTAAGTGAGTATCAAACTGCTTGCGGTTCAGCAGATATTTTAAGTCATATCCTAGAAGTTTATTTTACAACAGAAAATGATTTGTTTATGCTTGATTGTGTTATGGAAGCTCTTATGAAAACAGTTATAAAATATGCTCCGATAGCAATGAAAGACCCTACAAACTATGAAGCTCGTGCTAATTTAATGTGGGCATCTTCTTGGG
>CABRGI010000049.1 GCA_902470455.1 uncultured Parvimonas sp. | reverse complement strand
TATGGATATTTAAAAAATTAGAAAGATGTGATTATATGGGTTTGGATAAAATGATTTTTTTGTTATCAACTATAAGGATAACAGATATTATAGATATATTTATTGTTAGTTTTATGTTTTATAAGCTATTTGCTTTAATAAGAGGTACAAGAGCTACTCAACTTATAAGAGGAATTTTATTTATTTTTATAGCTTCAAAACTTAGTGAGTTTTTTAAACTTTATACTATAAGTTGGATTTTAAATAATGCAGTTACAGTTGGATTTATAGCTATTTTAATAGTTTTTCAGCCTGAACTTAGAAGAGTTTTGGAACATATTGGAAATAATAAGTTATTAAAACCTGTTAATTTCGAAGTATCAAGCGGGAATGTAAATGGAATAGAAGAAATTGTTAAAGCAACATATTCTTTAGCTGATAAAAAAATTGGAGCATTGATGGTATTGGAGAGAAAAACAGGACTTAGAGATATTATTGAAACAGGAATTTCTTTAAATTCTGACATTTCCTATGAATTACTTATGAATATTTTTATTCCTAATACTCCTTTACATGATGGAGCTGTTGTTATCAGTCATAATCATATTGTTGCAGCATCTTGCTTTTTACCATTAACTGATAATAAAGAAATTTCAATGGAGCTTGGAACTAGACATAGAGCTGGAATAGGAATATCTGAAAAATCTGATGCAATTGTAATAGTTGTAAGTGAAGAAACAGGATATGTTTCAATTTGTGAAAAATCTAAAATAAATAGAAATGTTCCAAAAGAATATTTGATGAATTATTTAGTAGAGAATTTTGTTATTGAAGAAAAAAATACTAATTCTTTTAAAGAAATAATACAAAATTTATTTGAAAATAAAGTAATTTCAGAAGATATTGTAAGTAAAGAAGAAATAAAAGAAGAAGTAAAAAAGGAAATTATTCAAGATATAAAAGAAGAAGTTAGCGAAATTGTTGAAAATCAAGGTGATAAAATTGTTAAAAAAGATTAATATAAAAAGCATAATAGAGTCGGTAAAAAAAGATTTTAAATTAAAATTGATTTCTTTGGCAGTGGGAGTTACAATGTGGTTTTTAGTTATTGGTGGAGTTAATCCTGTTGTTTCAAGACAGTTTTATGATGTTCCAGTAAGTTTCAAAAATCAATCTGTTTTAGAATCTCGAAAACTTGTTAGAATAAGTCCAGAAAATCCAACTGTAACAGTTACTATAACAGGAAAAAGAAGTGATGTGTATTCTGTAAATAAGAGCGATATTGTTGCAGAAGTAAACTTACAAAATGGAATTACTTCAGGAGCTCATAGATTATCAATTAATTATAAAGTTCCATATAATGTTCAGTTTAAATCTGCTTCAGAGACGGATTTGCTTGTAACTTTAGATGAAGAAATAACTAAGACATATAAAGTAGAAGTTGACACTATTGGTCAGATAAAAAATAAAAATCAAGTAGTTGCTATAAAAGAACCTGCAGATTCTGAAGTTACTGTTAGCGGACCTGTAAGTTATGTAAATAAAGTAAAAAAAGTTGTTTGTGTTGTTGATGTTACAAATAAAGATAGTGATGAAGTTGTTCATTCTAAAATTATTCCTGTAGATGAGTCAAATCAAGAGGTTAAAAAGGTTCATATCAGTAAAACTGATACAAATGTTTCAATAGGTTTTAAAAACTTTAAGGAAGTTCCTATTAAATTAATTGAGATAAATTCAGCACCTAGTGATGTTAGAATTTTAAAAAAGAATATTGTTCCTAATTTAGTATCTATAGTTGGAAATTTAACTAGCTTGGAACAAATTTCAGAAATAAAAACTAAGGCATTTGATTTATCTCAAATAAAAGAATCCGGTTCATATAATCTTAATTTGGAATTACCTTCTGATGTAACATTAGTAAATAATGATCTTAAAGTAGTTATAAATATTGATGTAGATAAAAAGATAGAGAAGACTTTAGAAGTAGATACTTCAAATATTGTAATTGAAAATGAATCAGGGAGAGATGTACTTTTAAAAGGGTTACAAGATAAGGTTCAAGTTACTGTAAAAGGATATGAATCAGATTTAGCAAATCTAAGTGCTGATTTAATAGAACTTTATGTTTCTATAAAGAAAGATGATATCGGAAAAAATGTTCAGATAAAAGCTAAAAATATTGATAATATTGGGATTGTAAAAATTTCAAATGATATAGTACAAGCTATTGAAAAATAAATTTTAAAAAAGCAATGGTAATTCCATTGCTTTTTTAAAGATATTAATGAGGTTATGTATGGATTTATTAAAAGGTTTAAATAATAGGCAATTAGAAGCAGTAGAGCATTTCGGTTCTCCGTTATTGGTACTTGCTGGTGCTGGAAGTGGAAAGACAAAAGTTCTGACTACGAAAATTGCTTATGCGGTTTTGAAAAAAAATGTAAGTGAATATGAAATTTTAGCAATTACATTTACAAATAAAGCGGGAAAAGAAATGAAAGAGAGAATAGAAAACATCTTTCAAAGAGATATTTCAAACATGTGGATTGGAACATTTCACTCAATTTGCTCTAAAATTTTAAGGTTTAATATAGAAAAAATTGGATATTCAAATAATTTTACAATTTATGATAGAGATGACCAAAAATTAGTTTTGAAGGAAATTTTTAAACAAAATCCTATTTGGGAAAATGTCCTTGGAGAATTTAAAAATGCTGTTATTGGAATTATAAGCGATGCTAAAGGGAAAAATGTTAAACCTGGTGATTTTACAAAGTATTTTTCTTTTGGAAATAGTACTGATGTAGTGGAAAAGATTTATAAAAAATATGAAGAGATTTTAATTAAAAATAATGCTTTGGATTTTGATGATCTTATTTTTAAAACAATTGAACTTTTCAAAAAATGTCCTGAAGTTTTAGATTACTATTCTGAGAAGTTTAAACATATTTATGTTGATGAATATCAAGATACAAATGATGCTCAATATGAAATTATAAAACTTTTAGCATCAAAATATAAAAATGTTTGTGCTGTTGGAGATATTGATCAATCAATTTATGGTTGGAGAGGTGCAAATATTTCAAATATTTTGAATTTCGAAAATGACTTTCCTAATTCAAAAATAATTTTACTTGAAGAAAATTATCGTTCAACACAGAAGATTCTAGATTGTGCTAATGAACTTATAAAGAATAATGTGAATAGAAAAGAAAAAAATCTTTGGACTAAAAAAGAGGGCGGAGATGAAATAATTTATAAAAGCTATCAAAACGAAAATTATGAGGCTATAGAAGTTGCGCAAAATATTTCAAATTTGATTTTTGAAGGTTATATTTTATCAGATATTGCAGTTTTATATCGTGCAAATTTTCAATCTTTTGCCATTGAAAATGCTCTAAGAAAAAATTCAATTGCATATAAAATGGTCGGTGGACTTAAGTTTTATGACAGAAAAGAAATAAAAGATATTTTAGCTTATTTAAAGCTAATTGCAAATCCCAAAGATGATAATGCTTTTAGAAGGATAATCAATTATCCTAAGCGTTCTATAGGGAATGTGAGTTTACAAAAATTGGAGGATTATTGCAATTTAGAAAATATAAGCCTTTTTGATGGACTTTTTAGAAATGAATTTTTAGAATCTATAAGTAAAAAATTAAGAACAGAATTCGAAGATTTTAGAGATATGATTTTTGGTTTTATCACTTGTGTTGAAGATACAGATATAGAAATCTTAGTTAAAGAGCTTTTAGATACTATTAAGTTTTTAGATTATTTAAGAGATAATGAAAAAAAAGACTTTGAAAAAAAGTCAGAAAATATAAATTTATTTTTGGAAGAAATTTCTAATAACTATAAAGGAGCTAAATTGCTAGAATATCTTGAAACAAATAGCCTTTTATCAGATATAGATAAGACTGAAGATTCGGATGATACTGTTACTTTAACTACTATTCATTCTGCAAAAGGACTTGAATATAAAGTTGTATTTATTATAGGAATGAATGAAGGAATATTTCCGAGTGAGAGATCTATTAAAGAGAGAGATGACGGACTTGAAGAGGAAAGAAGACTATTCTATGTAGCTATTACAAGGGCAAAGGAAAAACTTTTTATTTCTTCAACAAAGAGTATGACTATGTATGGAAAATTGAATCTTTATAGAGTTTCAAGTTTTGTTGATGAAATAATAAATTATGTTGATGATAAGACTATTAATCTTGAATTTAATTTTGACGAAGAAAGAGTTGCTACTTCAAAAATTAGGAATGATGCTTATACAGATTATTCCAGAACTTATGTTTCTAATTCGGATTTAGGCAGAACAAAATTAGATAAACCATTAAATCATTATCAAAAATCAACTAAAACTTCATCTAAAGATATTTATAAAGTTGGAGAAAAGATTATACACGAAAAATATGGTATGGGAACTGTTATAAAATGTGAAAAGGCTGGAACAAAAGTAATGCTTATGGTTGCGTTTAATGGAGAAGGAATTAAATTGTTTGATTTAAAGAAAGACAAGCGTATAAAGAGGGCTTAATTATGGATAAAATGAAAGAAATTGTAGAAAAATTAAATCTTTGGGCTTATAAGTACTACACATTAGATGAACCTATTGTAAGTGATGCTGAGTATGATAAACTCTATGATGAACTTCTAAAATTAGAAAAAGAAACGGGTGTAATTTTACCAAATTCTCCTACACAAAGAGTTGGTGGGGAAGTTTTAGAAAAATTTGAAAAACATACACATTTAAAAGAGCTCTATAGTTTACAAAAGGCTCAAAGTTTTGAAGAACTTGAAGAGTTTCATAATAGATGTAAAAAACTTTTGGATGAATACAATTCTATAAATAACACGAAAAAGACTTTGGAGTATTATGTTGAATTTAAATTTGATGGATTGACTATAAATTTGACTTATGATAAAGGAGTTTTAGTTTCTGCTTCCACAAGAGGAAATGGAGTATATGGAGAAGAAGTTTTAGAACAAGTAAAGACTATAAAAAGTATCCCCCTTGAAATTGATTATAAGGGATTGGTTGAAATCCAAGGAGAAGCTATTATGCCTCTTTCTGCTCTAATTAAATATAATGAGACGGCAGAAGTACCTTTAAAGAATGCTAGAAACGCTGCAGCAGGAGCGATTAGAAATTTGGATCCTAAAAAAACTGCAAGTAGAAATTTAGATGCTTTTATCTATAATGTAGGATTTAAGTCTGATGAACAATTCAAAACACAAGAAGAAATGATTTCATTTTTAAAAGATAATAAATTTAAAGTTAATGGATATGAAAAAAAATGTCTTAATATGAATGAAATTAATGACAAAATAAACGAAATAGATATACTAAGAAAAAAAGTTGATTATTTAACAGATGGGGTTGTAATTAAAGTTAATGATTTTGAACTTAGAGAATATTTTGGATATACAAATAAATTTCCTAGATTTGCAATAGCTTATAAATTTGAGGCGGATGAATATAGTACAATTTTAAAAGAAGTTGTATGGAATGTAGGAAGAACGGGAAAAGTTACCCCAACTGCAATTTTAGAACCGGTTGAAATAGGAGATGTAACTGTTCAAAGAGCAACTTTAAATAATTATGATGATATTTTAAGAAAAAGAGTAAAAATTAATTCGAGAGTTTTGATAAGACGCTCAAATGATGTTATTCCTGAAATTCTTGGAACAATGGATGAGAATAATGAAAATGAGATAGAAATTAAAATGCCAACACATTGTCCTTATTGTAATAGTGAATTAATTAGAGATGGAGTACATTTTTTCTGTACAAATACTTTAGCATGTACACCCCAGTTAACTTCTTCGCTTGTTCATTTTTCAAGTAAAAATGCAATGAATATCGAAGGACTAAGTGAAAAAACTATTGAACTACTATACGATAAATTAGGAGTTGATAAAGTTTATAAAATTTATGATTTAAAATATGATGAGCTTATCACTCTAGAAAAATTTAAGGATAAGAAAGCTAATAATTTAT
>CABRGI010000048.1 GCA_902470455.1 uncultured Parvimonas sp. | reverse complement strand
AAATATCAGAGTTCAAATCTTTAGATGAGAAGATAGTCTTTAAAAGAGGATCTTGTTTTAAACTGTCAATTTTATCTTTATAATCTTCAATTCCGAAAAATAAATTATCCTCTAATGAGCCTTGAAATACATAAGCATCCTGTCCCATATATTCAATTCTATTCCTTATAGCTAATAAATTGTATGAGTTTATTTCTTTTCCATTAATAAAAATACCGTCATTTTCTCTAAAGCCAATAATTGATTTTAAGAATGTACTTTTTCCTCTACCGGAGTCTCCCTTTATTCTAATTATATCTCCTTTTGAAAATTCTCCAACAATATTAACATCAATACTATGTGTAGGAAGCTTTAATTTTGAAATATTAAAGGAAATATTTTTTATCTCATCAAGATTATTTCCATTATAAACTTCACTCATTTTTTCTAAATTTTCCTTAAATTCTTTGGCTATTGTGAAATTTCTTTTATTTAGTTTTGAACCGACAAGAGAACTTAATGTATTAAAAAATGTCATCAATGAAAAATAATCATGTCCAACAAAGGCAAAATTATAAACCCCATAAGTTAAAATAACAGTTTGAAAAATAGAATTAATACTTGAAATTAAGGTAGAAGTACTTACAGCATACATATTTACATCAGACATCGAATTGTAAATAGTATCTACAGTATCACTTAAATAATTTTTAATAATATCAGGATTGGATTTTTGTTTTATATATTCAGTATTTGAAATGACGGATAAAACTTTTTGCCAGCCGGTAGTAACCTGTAATTCCATATTTCTGGACTTTTCCAATAGCACTTTGTTTATCTTTGCAAAGCCTAAAATATTTATCGGAATTACTATTAAACAAGCGAGAAATATGTATTTATTAATATATAAAATCCAAATAGAAACAACGACCATAACAAGTGAATTTGTTATTAATTTGATATTATCTCCTGTGATAAACAGATAAATATTGTTAACACTCATTATTGTCTTATCCAAAATTTTCATTATTCCTTCGGAAATTATGTAATCATATTTTAAAGTTAGAATATTTTTTAAATAGTCGAAAAAATTTTCTCTATTTAATTTTCTTGAATAATGCTCTTTTATTACAATAAATAAAATATTTATTAGCATAAAAACAGCCATAATTATAGATAAAAGTAAAATTCTATAGATAGTAATTCCCTCTACACTTTTACTCCAAATTTGAACCATAATCGGTGCAATTAGGCTAAATACAACTGAAACTAATGACAAAATTATCATTATTACTAAAAAACATAAATAACTCAAAACAAAATCCTCCCTATTTATAAAAATTATTTTGAATATTATTGCATTATATGTAAACTATAAAATACAAGCGATAAGATAAAAATCAAATATAGTATTCTAAATATTTTTCTGGAATTATTCATAGCAGTCTCCTTATTTAAAAAATTATTTTAAACTCATATTTTTATTTATTTAGTCTTTTCCTCAAATATGCTATTGTATAAATAAGTAAAGATATGCTAAAAATAATAATTGATAATTTTTCATGTGAACCAAAGGTCTCTTTAGAAAAGTAAAATCTAATTGGAACAAAAATCAAATAAATTATTGCAAAGCAAAAGTAAATTTTCTCAAAAGTTGAAATTTTTTTAGAATTTTTCATAACAGTCTCCTTTAATACTCTATTAACTAAATTTTACTAAATCTCTTTACTACTACTTTAATTTAATGATATCATCATTTTTGTTAAATGTAAATACTTGTTTTCTGAATTAAAAATTTTGCTCTGAATCTGTATAAAAATTTGTAATTTTTTTGTATTTTTACTTGACAATTATACTTAAAATAGCTTATAATTTATGGTAGTGTTTTATTAAATAACCTAAAGGTGATTATAATAAGGAGGTGTCATCTATATTATGAAAAGAACTTATCAACCAAATAGAAGAAAAAGAAGTAAAATTCACGGTTTTAGAAAGAGAATGAGTACAAAAGCAGGTAGAGCTGTATTAAAGAGAAGAAGACTTAAAAATAGAAAAGTTTTATCAGCATAGGCCAACATTAGTGTGGCCTTTTCTAAAATTCAGCTTTTTATTTTTTTGTGTATAAAGTATGATAAATAGAAAGATGATATATGAATAAGGAAATTAGATTAAGAAAAAATAGAGAGTTTCAAACTGTTTATAGACGTGGAAAAAATTTTTGGAATAAAGATTTTACCATTTTCGTCCGACCGACAAATAGAAAAAAAGTTAAGTTCGGCGTTTCTATTACTAAAAAGTTTGGAAAGGCAAATAAACGTAATTTGATTAAAAGAAGAATAAAAGAGATAATAAGACTTAATGTTTGTGATTTAGGATTAGGTTATGAAATGGTAATTTTACCGAAAAAAAACACTTTAGAAATTGATTACATTGAACTTGAGAGGTCTTTGTTAAGACTTATAAATTTTGCTTTAAAGAAGGTTTTAAATTGAGAAAATTAATGATTTTGTTGATTAGATTTTATAGAAGATATATTTCGGGGCTTTGGGGACATGGAAAATGTAAATTTACTCCGACTTGTTCTGAATATGCAATTTTGGCATATCAGAAATACAATTTTTTTAAGGCAAGTTATTTAGTTATTTGGAGAATTTTAAGATGTAATCCTTTTGGAAAAGGTGGATATGATCCACTAAAGTAGGAGGAATAAATGGCATTTTTAAGAAATTTAATGGGATCTGTATTGAAATTTATTTATGAAGGGGTTGCTTCAGTTTTACCTAAGGAACCTTCAAGTATTTCATATTTAGCGATTAGTATTATAATAATTTCAATAATTTTTAAAGTAGTACTTTTCCCAATATTTTTAAGTAGTATAAAAAATCAAAAGATTCAAGCAAAGTTTGCAAAAGAGCAACAAAAAATCAGAGAAAAATATAAACATGATCCACAAGCTATGAATCTTAAGCTTATGGAATTCAATAAAGAACATGGAATTAAACAACTTGGTGGTTGTTTACCTATGATTTTTAACTTAATTTTAGTTTTAGCGATGTTTGCAGTAATGAGAGAGCCATTATTATATATCTTTGGAGATGCAAATGCAAATGTAATGAAAAACTTCCTTTGGATTAAGGATTTATCAGTACCGGATCCTCTTATCTATGGACTTCCTTTGATAAATGCAATTACTCAATATATTTATTTAGACTTGAGTAATAAGGATCAACAAGATAATCCTGCTGCAAAATCAATGGAAACTATGAAATATATATTCCCATTGATAATATTTATTTCTGCAAAGAATTTCTCTGCAGGTCTTGCACTTTATTGGGCTATGACAAATATTGTAGAAATTTTATTAAGATTAGCTTTGACTGCTTACGAAAATAGAAAAATGAGTAAGGAGTAGAAAGGAGCAAAAAATGAAAGTTGTAAAATCAGCAAAAACTGTTGATGAAGCTGTTAAACTTGCGTTAGCAGAATTATCAGCCGACATTTCAGATGTTGATGTTAAAGTAATAGAAAAACCTAAGAGCGGTTTCTTGGGCTTTGGTGCAAGAGATGCTTTAGTTGAAGTTTCTTTAAAAGAAGAAAAAGAAGATTTTGAAGAAGTTGTAGATGAAGTGATAGAAGCTGTTGAAGAAGTTATTGAAGAAACTTGCTGTAAAAAAGTGGATTCTTGTAAGAGTGAAGATATTGAAAAGATAGAAGCATTTTTAAAGGAATTGATTTTAAAAATGGGAGTTAATGGCGAAGTAACTTCTGATGAAGATGAAGAAGCTCTTAATTTATACATCAGCGATTCTGACGATTTTAAAGTTTTAATTGGAAAGTCAGGAGAAACTTTAGAAAGTATTCAATATATCTTAAGCATTTTTGCAAGAAGAAATACTTCTTTAGAAAAGAGAGTTTTCTTAGATATAAATGGATATAAGAAGAGAAAAGAAGAATCAATCAGAGAAATGGCAATGACTTTTGCTAAAAAAGCTATAAGATATAAAAAGGTTATGAGACTTAGACCTATGAATGCTTATGAAAGAAGAATAGTTCATTCAACTTTACACAATATGAAGGGTGTATTTACAGTGAGTGAAGGTGAAGAGCCACATAGAAAGGTTGTTATCAAACCTAAATTTTAATATGCAATTAAAAGAACGTTTAATACGTTCTTTTGTTATATTGTGGAATAACAAGGAGAAAATATGGAAAATACTATTGTTGCTATTGCTACTGCTACAGGTGAATCAGGTATTGGAATTGTAAGACTTAGCGGAGAAAAGTCGATAGATATTGTAAAAAATTTTTTCAAACCTCAAGATAAAAAAGAAATAAATGAAAAATCCAATAGAATAATGAAATATGGTCATATTTACGATAAGGATGAACTCATTGACGAAGTTATGGTATGTTTTATGTTTGCACCTCATACATATACGAGAGAACATGTTGTTGAAATCTTT
This sequence comes from uncultured Parvimonas sp., assembly GCA_902470455.1. Taxonomy (GTDB): domain Bacteria; phylum Bacillota; class Clostridia; order Tissierellales; family Peptoniphilaceae; genus Parvimonas. Next base: position 1,651 of record CABRGI010000048.1, on the reverse strand, counting down.
ACTCATGGGGGAATTGTTTGTCTTAAAAGGGTTTTAAATTTATGTCTTGAAAATGGGGCGGATCTTGCAGAAAAGGGAGAATTTACAAAAAGGGCATTTTTAAACGGACGTCTTGATTTATCCCAAGCTGAAGGAGTTATTGACTTAATAAAGGCGAAAACGGAGTTTTCTCATAAGAGTGCGATTAATCAGCTTGAAGGGCATTTGAGTAAGAAGATTAAAGAGTTTAGAGAAAAACTTTTGGATATTTTAAGTTTCGTTGAGTATTCTATCAATTTCACAGAAGATATGCAGGAAGAATTGCCTTTTGATAATGTAATTTTAAAGACTGAAAAATTAATGGCTGAAATGGAAGAATTACTTGGAGAGTCTAATAAAGGAAAAATTTTAAAAGACGGAATAAATGTTTCAATCATCGGAAAGCCTAATGTTGGTAAGTCTTCCCTACTAAATAGAATTTTAAGACAGGAAAGAGCGATTGTAACTGATATTGCAGGAACGACAAGGGATTTGATTAAGGAAGACATCGAGCTTTCAGGAATTAAGTTAAATATAAATGATACTGCAGGGATAAGAGAAACTGCCGATGTCGTTGAAAAAATCGGAGTTCAAAAATCTATCGAAGCAAGTGAAACTTCCGACTTAAACTTGGTACTATTCGACATCTCAAGAGAACTTGATGAAGAAGACGAAAAAATAATAAATCTTGCTAATACAACTAAATCTATCGGAATTTTAAATAAGGTAGATTTGGATAAAAAATTAAATGAAGAAAAATTAAAAGAAAAGATAAATTTTGAGTTAATTGAAATTTCTGCTCTGAAAAATGAAGGTATTTCAAAACTTGAACAGGCAATTATAGATATGTTTTTCGATGGGAAAATAGAGATTAAGGATAAGGCTTTAATCACAAATGTAAGACATGAAAACAGTCTAAAGAGCTCATTGGAATATTTAAAATCTTTCTATGGAGATTTAAAAAATATGGTACCTATCGACTGTTGCGAAGTGGATTTAAGAAGATCCTATGAAGTGCTTGGAGAAATAATTGGAGAAAATATTTCCGAAAATATCTTGGACAATATCTTTTCAAACTTCTGTATTGGAAAATAAAGACGGTGAAAACCGTCTTTTTTTGTGGGAAATTCACGTCATAGCACTTTGAAAAGCAAAGTCCCTTATACGTCATTTCGACCGGAGTGAAGTGAAGTGAATCTAGCCCTAACTTTGTTTACTTGTAAACAAAAGTAGGTCTGACGGGGTAATTGTATCTTTAGATACAATTGCTCTGGAAATCTCATAAAGCCCCTTAATTCTGAATTAACCATTTTTAGTCGATTATAACATATTTCAGGTAGGATATTTTCGTAGTCTATGTATCTACGATACATTTACTTTTGCTAAAGCAAAAGTATGAGATCTCTCCGCTTCGTTTCGCTATACTCAACTCCAGTCGAGATGACGTGTTAGGAGCATTACTTTGCTAAGTATTTTGACGTGAACTATTAATTCTCTTTACAAGTAAATAATCAAAGTTAGGGCTAGATTCATTTTGCTAAGGTTCAGTCGGACGTATTAGGAGTATTACTTTGCTAAGTTTTTGACGTGAATTATTTACATTCATTTGCATAATAATATATTTTATTTATTA
>CABRGI010000047.1 GCA_902470455.1 uncultured Parvimonas sp. | reverse complement strand
TAATTTATAACAGAGATTAGCACCACCATCTGCACAGTATATATCTCCTTTGTTTTCTAAAAAGAAATTTTTTATATAATTTATATCTCCAAAAAGTTCTCCATTAAAAAATATATATGCAATTTTCATATTTACTCTCCTAATTTTATATATTTATATTTTAACACAATTTTTAAAAATTTAAACTATTGAAAATTATATTTATTAAGGGTATAATCTAATAAAGTATAGTTAGAATTTCATATAAAAGGAGGAGATACTATGTACTTAGAAAAAATTAATTCGCCAGATGATGTAAAAAAATTATCTATTGATGAATTAAAAGAATTAGTTGTTGAACTTAGAACACATTTATTGAAAAGACTTAGTGCAAAGGGAGGGCATATTGGACCTAACCTAGGATCATTGGAGTTTACAGTTGCACTTCATTATGTTTTCGACTCTCCAAAAGATAATATAGTTTTTGATGTTTCCCATCAAACTTATGTACACAAAATGTTGACAGGAAGAAAAGATGCTTTTATGATTCCTGAAAAATACGGTTCAGTTTCTGGATTTACTTCTCCAACAGAGAGTGAACATGATTTATTTACAATAGGACATACTTCGACTTCAATTAGTCTTGCTTGTGGTCTTGCAAAAGCAAGAGATTTAAAAGGAGAAAATGGAAATGTTATTGCGGTTATTGGAGATGGGTCTTTAAGTGGGGGAGAAGCTCTTGAAGGACTAAATAATATTTACGAACTTGATAGCAATATGATTGTAGTTATAAATGATAATGATCAATCCATTGCGGAAAATCATGGTGGTCTTTATAAAAATCTTTATGATTTAAGAGAATCTAAAGGAAAAGCTGAAGATAATCTATTTAAAGCAATGGGTCTTGATTATATCTATGTTGATGATGGTAATGACATTGAAGAACTTATTTCAGCATTTAAGTCAGTTAAAGATATGAAGAAACCTGTAGTTGTTCATCTTTCAACAACTAAAGGTAATGGATTTAAACCCGCAGAAATAAATAGAGAAAGATTTCACTATGGAGCACCTTTTGATATTGAAACAGGAGAATTTAAAACATTTGGAAATCTACAAAATGTAGAAAACTATAAAAATTTAACTGTAGATTATTTGTTAAATGCAATTAAAAAAGATAAAACAGTTGCTGTTTTAAATGCTGGAACTCCAGGGGCTTTTAGATTTTCAAAAGAAATTAGGGAAGAAATGGGCAAACAATATATTGATGTTGGAATAGCAGAAGAACATGCCGTTGCTATGTCCTCAGGACTTGCAAAAAATGGAGCGAAACCTGTTTTTTGTGTATATAGTACATTTATGCAAAGAACTTATGATCAGCTTTCTCATGACTTATGTTTAAATAATAATCCTGCTTTAATATTGGTCTATGGAGCATCAATTTATGAAGAAAGTGATGCAACTCATCTTGGAATTTTTGATATACCAATGATTTCTAATATTCCAAACTTAGTTTACCTTGCACCTACAAATAAAGAAGAATATTTCAAGATGTTAGACTGGGGTTTAAATCAAACGGAACATCCAGTAGCAATAAGAGTTCCGGTAGTTGACGTTGTATCAACCGGAGAAGAAGATAAAACGGATTATTCTATTTTAAATAAATCTAAAGTAACTAAAAAAGGAAAAGATGTAGCTATTTTAGCCCTAAGTAATTTCTATAATTTAGGTAAAGAAATAGCTGATGAATTAGGGGAGGTTACTCTAATTAATCCTGTTTATATTACTGGTTTAGACGAAGAATTATTAGAAAAATTAAAGGAAGATCACAAATTAGTAATAACATTAGAAGATAGTGTATTAGATGGAGGCTTTGGTGAAAAAGTTTCAAGATTTTATGGTTCATCAGATATTAAAGTTAAAAATTATGGAATTAAAAAGAGTTTTCCAGATAGATTTATTAGTAAAAAATTCCTTATAGAAAATGGAATTTCAAAAAAACAAATTGTAAAAGATATTAAAGAATTATTAGAAAAATAAGAAATAGGAGGTCAAGTTATGAGTAAAAAATTAGTAGCATTTTTTAGTGCAAGTGGAGTAACAAAAAAACTTGCAGAAAGAATTTCAAAAATTGCAGGAGCGAATTTACATGAAATTGTGCCTAAGGAAATTTACACAGATGAAGATTTAAACTGGATGAATGAAAATAGTCGTAGCAGTATCGAAATGAAAAACAAATCATTTAGACCTGAAATAGCAAACAAGATTAATAATATTGATGACTATGATACTATCTATGTAGGATTTCCTATTTGGTGGTATATTGCACCTACAATCATAAATACTTTTTTAGAAAGTTATAATTTAACAGGAAAAACTATTATTCCTTTTGCGACTTCAGGAGAAAGTTTAATGGGAAATACTAACAAAGAATTGAAAAATTCCTGTAAGGGTTCAGTTCTAAAAGAAGGAAGAAGATTTGACATTAAAGATAGTGATGAAATAATTAAAAATTGGATTGAAAGTTTATAAAATGTTAGCCGACTTAATTTCAAGTCGGCTATTTTTGTATAGAAGAACCTCATCTTTCTACGATATTTCACATTGAGAGGAAATGCGGAAACCTGTTATTGTACAATAAAAAAAGAGATTTCGTTTGAAATCTCTTAATATTTTAATTAACATCCACAACCGCAGCCACAGCCACAAGATTCTGGATTTCTTTTTTGGTATCTTGCTTCAACTACATCCCAGTTTACAACTTTCCACCATTCTTTTAGGTATTCAGGTCTTCTGTTTTGATATTTTAAATAATAAGCATGTTCCCAAACATCATTTCCTAAAAGAATAACTTTTCCACAAGAAATAGGGCAATCTTGATTAGGAGTAGCAACTACATCAATATTTCCTTCTTTATCACAAACAAGCCATACCCAACCTGAACCAAATTGTCCAGCACCTTTTTTGTTGAATTCTTCTTTAAAAGTTTCAAAATCTCCAAATTTTTCAGCAATTTTTTTAGCAACTTCACCAACAGGTTCTTTTGATCCGCCTGGAGTCATACTTTCCCAGAATAAATTGTGGTTAAAAACTCCACCAACATTATTTCTAATTCCATTCTTTTTATCTTCTGGTGCATGTTCTAAATGTGTTAAAATTTCTTCTAATGAAGCTTCTTCAAACACTGTATCTTTAATTAAGTTATTTAAGTTATTTACATAAGCTTGATGGTGTTTGCTATGATGAATTTCCATAGTTTCCTTATCAATTACAGGTTCTAATGCATCATATGCATAATTTAATTTTACTAATTCAAATGCCATTTCTTTCCTCCTAAAATTATAAAATATTTAAAAACGATTTTGTTTTTCAAGTCTATTTTACCCATAGGGAATTTTTTGAAACTTTAATAATGAATATCAATAAAATGATGATTTTCTTTAATTATTGTTTTCTATTGAAGTTTTTTTAAAATATGATATACTATGAACTGGAGGTATTTATGAAAATTATAATTGTTGGGGCCGGTAAGGTTGGAGAGTATTTGTTTACTGATTTGAATACAGATGATAATGATATTATTTTAATAGAAAAAAGACAAGCAATATTAAATGAGATGTTGTCTAAATATGATATAATGGGAATTTCTGGTAGTGGTACTAACTATGAAGTTTTAGAAGAAGCAGGAGTTGAAGATAGTGATATTTTTATTTCTGTTACGGAAAGTGATGAAGTAAATATTATATCTTGTATTTTTGCTAAAAATATGGGGGCAAAATATACTATAGCTCGTGTTAGAAATCCTGAATATTACGCTAAATATGATTTTGTAAAAGATGCACTAGGAATTGATTTAGTTATAAATCCAGAATTTGTTGCAGCAAGAGAAATTTCAAGGGGATTAAAGTATCCTTTTGCTCATTCAGTTGAGACTTTTGTTGATGGTAGAGTAAAACTTATAGGAATTTCAGTAGGAGAAAATAGTCCTTTGAAGGATGTTAAAATTAAGGATTTACAACAAAAATTTAATATAAAAGTTTTAATAGGAATTGTTGAAAGACAAGGAGAAATTTTTATTCCTTCCGGAGAATTTATCATAAGAGAAGGAGATAAGGTTCATTTTACAGGAACTGATGAATTTGTATATAAATTCTATAATATGTTAAATATTGGGGATAAAAAAATTGAATCTGTTTTTATAATAGGAGGTAGTAGAATTTCTTATTATTTAATTTCAAATTTAATTAAGGAAAATATAAAGGTAAAATTAGTTGAAGTTAATCGAGAATTAGCAACTTCTTTTAGTGAGAAATTTCCTTCAAAAGTTAAGGTTATTTGTGCAGATGGATCTGATTCAGATGTTATAGATGAAGAAGGATTGAAAGATTATGATGCATGTGTAGCATTAACAGGAATTGATGAAGAAAACATTATGTTAGGTATGTTTGCAAAAAAACTTAATGTTAAAAAAGCAGTTGCAAAAGTTAGTAGAATTTCTCTTTTGAATATTATTCCGCCTACAGATAGTTTTTCTTTTGTTACACCTAAAAAATTAGTTTCAGATATAATAATAAGTGTAGTTAGGTCAATTATTAATAGTGAGGGTTCTAATATTGAAACTTTACATAGATTATCTAATAATGTTGAAGCAGTTGAAATAAAAGTAAATAAAAAATCAAGAGCGATCGATATTCCTTTAAAAGATTTAGATATAAAAGAGAATGTGCTTATAGCATATATAATTAGGGATAATAAACTAATTTTCCCTTCAGGTAATGATTCAATTATGGTTGAGGATAGTGTAATAGTTATTTCAAAGGCAAATTTGATACAAAATATAGATTCAATCTTAGTATAGGTGTATTATGAATAATAAAATTATAAGATATATTTTAAGTAAAATTTTATATATTGAGGCAGGATTTTTACTTTTACCTGTTATAGTTTCTCTCATATATAAAGAAAATTATAGTAATATTTTAAGTTTTTTAGTAACAATATTTTTATTATTGTTGAGTGGTTATTTACTAGGATATAAATCTGATGCAAGTGGAGCTTTTTATGAAAAAGAAGGATTTATAATAGTTTCATTATCTTGGATACTTTTATCTGCCTTTGGGGCTTTGCCATTTGTTTTCTCAGGTTCAATTCCTAATTTTATTGATGCATTTTTTGAAACTTCAAGTGGATTTACAACTACAGGAGCTAGTATTTTAAGCAATGTTGAAGAACTTAGTCATTCAATGCTATTTTGGAGAAGTTTTACACATTTGATTGGAGGTATGGGAATTTTAGTTTTTGCACTTGCGATTTTACCTCGTTCAAATAGAAATTCTCATATTATGAAAGCAGAAGTTCCTGGACCGATTTTTGGAAAATTTGTTGCAAAAATGAGTTATACTGCTAGACTTTTGTATAAAATTTATTTTGCTATGACAGGAATTTTGATAATTTTACTAATTTTAGTTGGTCATCCTGTTTTTGATTCTTTCGTTCATGCTTTTGGAGCTGCAGGAACTGGTGGTTTTGGAATAAGGGCAAATTCAATTGCATATTATAATAGTCCTGTAGTTGAGATGATTTTGGCAACTGCAATGATAATTTTTGGTATTAATTTTAATTTATTTTATGTAATTTTAATAGGAAAAGCAAGAGACGGATTTAAGAGTGAAGAATTGAGATGGTATTTGCTTATAGTCTTTGGAAGTGTTGTTTTAATATTCTTTAATATAAGACATAATTATACTTCTTATTTAACAGCTATAAAAGATATATTCTTTTCAGTTTCTTCAATAATATCTACAACCGGATATGCTACTGTTGACTTTGGAAAATGGCCTACTTTTTCTCATGCGATTTTGTTGTTCCTGATGTTTACAGGTGCCTGTGCGGGATCAACTGCAGGTGGTTTGAAGATTTCAAGATTTATAATTTTGGTTAAGTCATCTATTTTACAATTTAGAAAGGCTATAAATCCAAAAAGAGTTTTAAGTGTAAAAGTAGATAATAAACTTGTTGGAAATGAAGTATTGGAGGAGGTAAAGAGTTATTTTGTAATTTATATATTTTTAATAATAATTTTTACAGTATTAATATCCTTTACAGTTCCGGATTTCTTAACCGCATTTTCAGCAGTAATGGCGACATTTAACAA
>CABRGI010000046.1 GCA_902470455.1 uncultured Parvimonas sp. | reverse complement strand
ATTCAAGAACCTACATTTATTGATTCATGGGCACAGTTTTTTAAAAATGTAACTCAACTTGGTTTTATATTTTTAGCTATAATTTTCAGTAATTATATAGTAAATGAGTTTTCTAAAAAAACATTAGTAAATTTAGTTGCAAAGGGATTGCCTAGATTTCAGGTTGTAATTTCTAAAATGTTTTTTGCATCTTTACTATGGACAGTATCTTTCATTATTTACTGTTTAATCTTTAATTTATATACAGCTTATATATTTAAAGAAAATGTTGAGATATTACTTGTAATAAAGGCTTCAATACCAATTTGGATATTTGGTATATTTTTACTAACATTGGAATGTTTTGCAGGTTTTGTTTTTAGAAATACTGTTGGTGCTTTATCAACTTTAGTTATAACTATTGCATTACAACTTATAATTGGAATGTATGATAAAATAGCTAAGTTTTTACCAATGTTTTTAATCTCGGACAATATTAATTTCATTAAGGGAATTATGTCATTTCCAGATTATAAATACTCAATTACAATTACAATATTACTTATAATTTTGATGATTTTTACATCTATATTTACATTAAATAGAAAAGAAATTTAAAAATGCATTGTTATTCAACAATGCATTTTTGCTTTCTTTAAATTATTTTAAAAGTTCTAGTATATGTTTCTCAATATCTTTTGGTTCTGTTGTTGGGGCAAATCTTGAAATAACATTTCCGTTTTTATCAACAAGAAATTTTGTAAAATTCCATTTTATTTTATTCCCTAAAAGACCGGATTTTTTTGCTTTTAAAAACTTATATAATGGATGAGTATTTTGCCCATTTACTTCTATTTTTTCAAACATAGGAAAAGTTACACCATAGTTTAAACTACAAAAAGTTTTAATCTCTTCATTAGTTCCTGAATCTTGATTTTTAAATTGATTGCAAGGAAATCCTAAAACTACAAAATCTTTATTTTTATATTCGTCATATAACTTTTGTAATCCCTCAAATTGCGGAGTAAAACCACAACTGCTGGCTGTATTTACTATAAGTAATACTTTGTTTTTAAATTGTTGCATGGAAACTTCATTTCCATCAATGTCATTTACTTTAAAATCATAAATATTCATTTTCCACCTCCGCGTATCTGTATAAGATTTATTTATTTTAATACCCTTAAAATTATAATTATAAACATTAATTTGGCTATTTTTAAAGGATTATTTTTAGCTGTGTATCTTATATTAAATTAATTAATAATTTTATTTACATATCTTTAAATATATCGAAAAATAATCAAGAGTTTAAAATTAAATGACATAAAAAGTTATTTTGAGTTTTTATTAAATGAATTGAATAAAATATTTGACTTTTTTATGCTTTTATAGTATAATAGTGCTCGTATTTTATAGTAAACGATGAAGAGGACGGAGCTTGTGAATTAACTCAGCGAGATAGTGTCTGGTGCAAACTATTTTATGAAGCAAACTCGTATCAACTTGGAGTTTTTTGGTTAATCCCGTTAAGGATTTTGAGTGATTTAAGATTTTCTATGTCTTAAATAATTTGGGTGGTAACACGGAAAAATTTCGTCCCTAAGATTTTATCTTAGGGATTTTTTTATAGAAAAAATGGAGGTATGTATGGCAAAGTTTAGAGAACTTTCAAAAGAGTCCGTTAAGGATAGAGAAATGAAAATATCTGAATATTGGAATGAGATAGATTTGTTGCATGAATCTGTAAATTCAAGAGAGGGACATGATAATTATATTTTTTATGATGGTCCTCCTACAGCAAATGGTAAACCCGGTATTCACCATGTTATAAGTCGTACTTTAAAGGATATGACTTGTAGATACAAAACTATGAAAGGTTTTAAAGTAAAGAGAAAAGCAGGTTGGGATACTCATGGGCTACCTGTTGAAATTGAAGTTGAAAAGAAATTAGGACTTACAAGTAAAAAAGATATTGAAAATTATGGTGTAGAAAAATTCTGTAAGGAATGTAGAGAGTCTGTTTTCGTTTATGAAAGTAAATGGAGAGAAATGTCTGAAAGAATGGCTTTCTTGGCAGATATGAACAATCCTTATATAACTCTTGACAACAATTATATTGAATCTGTTTGGAATCTTTTGGATGAGATTTTCAAAAAAGGGTTAATGTATGAAGGAGCAAAGATTTTACCATATTGTCCACGTTGTGGAACCGGTCTTGCATCTCACGAAGTAGCTCAAGGTTATGAAATGATTAAGACTACAACAGTTTATGCAAAGTTTAAGAAGAAAAACGAAAATGCTTATTTTATTGCTTGGACAACAACACCTTGGACTCTTCCTTCTAATGTTGCTTTGACTGTTAATCCTAATGTAACTTATGTTAAGGTAAAATATAAAGATGAATTTTTCTATTTAGCTGAAAATCTAGCAACTAAAGTTTTAGGCGAAGATTATGAAGTTGTAGAAAAATTCTTAGGAAAAGATATGGAATATTGGGAGTATGAACAACTTATTCCTGAAATTGAAACAAAACAAAAAGCATTTTTTGTAACTCTTGCTGATTATGTAACAGTAGAAGATGGTACTGGTATTGTTCATACTGCACCGGCTTTTGGGGAAGACGACTACCAAACAGGAAGAAGATATAATCTTCCGTTAATCAATCCTGTTAATGAAGAAGGAAAATTTAGCACTACAAGATATGAAGGCAGACCTGTTATGGAATGTGATGCCGATATTATCACATATCTTTTTGAAAATAATAAGGCATTGAAAAAACAAAAGGTTGAACATAATTATCCACATTGTTGGAGATGTCATACACCTTTAATTTATTATTCAAAACCATCTTGGTACATTGAAGTTACTAAATATAAAGATAAATTAATTGAAAATGCAAAGGCTGTAAATTTCTATCCTGATTTTGTTGGTGAAAAGAGATTTGGAAACTGGCTTGAAAACTTAAATGACTGGGCAATCAGTCGTTCAAGATATTGGGGAACTCCTTTCAATGTTTGGAAATGTGATTGTGGTCATTGTACAAGTGTAGGCTCAAGAAAAGAATTAGCTGAAAGAAGTATTGAAGATATTGACGAAAATATAGAATTACACAGACCTTATGTAGATAATGTTCATTTGAAATGTGAAAAATGTGGTGGCACAATGACAAGAGAAAAAGACGTTATCGACGTTTGGTTTGACTCTGGAGCAATGCCATTTGCACAACATCATTATCCTTTTGAAAACAAAGAAAACTTTGGAGAATTATTCCCTGCAGATTTCATTTGTGAAGGAATTGATCAAACTCGTGGATGGTTCTATTCATTACTTGCGATTTCAACATTAATAACTGGAAAATCTCCGTATAAAAATGTTTTAGTAAATGATTTAATTTTGGATAAAGATGGCAAGAAGATGAGCAAATCTCGTGGAAATACAATTGATCCGATAGAATTATTTGATAAATATGGTGCTGATGCTGTAAGACTATATGCTCTTTATGTTTCACCACCTTGGGTTCCAACTAGATTTGACGTTGAAGGACTAAGAGAAATAGAAAGTAAATTCTTTAGATCTTACAAGAATACTTACAATTTCTTCCAACTTTATTCTGGAACTGATGAGATTGACCCAAGAGAGTTTTTTGTAGATTATGATAAGAGACCTGAAATAGACAGATGGATATTGTCACGTTTCAATAATCTTTTGAAAATGTATAGTGAAAATATGGATAAATTTGAAGTTACAAAGGTTGTTCGTGCAATTTCCGATTTTGTAATTGAAGATTTATCAAATTGGTATATCAGAAGAAATAGAAGAAGATTTTGGAATACTGAAGTTGACGACGATAAAAAAGCTGTTTACAATACAACTTATGAAATACTACTTGGAATTTCAAAAATTATTGCCCCAATAACTCCTTTTGTTGCAGAAGAAATGTATCATAATTTAACTGACAAAAAGAGTGTTCATTTAGATTTCATTCCTGAATGTGATGAAAGTCTAATTGATGAAACATTGGAAGAAAAAATGGATATCGTTAGAAATCTTGTAACAATCGGTCGTGCAAGTCGTGAAAAAGTTAAGATTAAGGTTAGACAACCACTTTCTGAAATAGTTGTTGATTTTGCTTTAAAAGAAAAAATTGGCGATTTAGAAGAATTGATTATGGAAGAACTTAATGTTAAAAATGTTGTATTCGAAAAAGACTTATCAGGTTTTATGAACTATATGTTAAAACCGGATTTCAAAGTTTGTGGTAAAATTTTAGGAGCTAAAATTAAAGAATTTGGAAAATTCTTAAATGAAACAAATCCAAAAGAATTTATAGAAAAACTTGAAAAAGGTTCCGTTTTTGTAAATCTAAATGGAGAAGATACTGAAATCTTAAAAGAATATGTTGACGTAAAAGTTAGTGCAAAAGAAGGATTTGACGTTACAATGGAAAATAATCTTTTCGTAATTTTAGATACAACTTTAACTGACGAATTGCTAGACGAAGGCTTTGCAAGAGAAGTAATTTCAAAGATACAACAAATGAGAAAATCCGCTGATTTTGATGTTCTTGATGAAATTAGAATAAAATGTGCTTGTTCAGAAAGATTGAAAAAAGCGGTTGAAAACTACAAACAATTTATAATGAATGAAACTTTGGGTGTTGAATTGACTTTTGTTGATAATTTGGATACAGAAGAAGTTGATTTCAACGGAGAAGTTGGAAAATTATTTGTAGAAAGAATTTAATAAAAAACATTGAAAAACAACGGGCAAAAATCCGTTGTTTTTTGGTGCTAAAAAATGGCATAGAAAAAGCACAGAAATTCTGTGCTTTAATTAAAATCTTGTTATTATAAGTTTTCTCTAAATAGAGGCATACTCATACATCTTGGACCCCCACGTCCTCTTGACAATTCACCTGAATCTATTTTATGAAGTTTAACTCCTTTTTCTTCAAGTAATTGATTTGTAATAGTATTTCTATCATAAACGATAGCTTCTCTAGGTGCTATAGCTAGAGTATTATATCCATCTGACCATTGTTCTCTATGAGTATCTAAAAGTCCACCTTTTCCTTTACGGATAAAATCAATTTTATCAACATGTAGATATTTTTTCAATGCAACTTCAATGTCAGTTGATTCAGTTTCAACTTTTACTTTTCCATCAACTAATTTTAGGGAATAAATTTCTAATGTCTTTTCAATTTCTGGATGTAGAGTGAATAAATTTCTATCAACAGAAGTTAAAACAGTATCAAGGTGCATAAAAGCTCTGTTGTTTGGAATTACCATCGCAAGAACAGTTTTTACTCCGTTTTCTCCTTCAAGAAGTCTCTTTGCAATAGTTTCTATTGCAAGTGGAGTTGTACGTTGAGAAATACCGATAGCAACAACATCTTCAGATAAAACTAAGATATCTCCACCTTCAATTGAAGGAACATCAGTTCTATCATACCATTTTTTAATTCCTTTAAATTCTTTATGATGTTCAAATATTTGTTTTCCAAAAAGAGTTTCTCTTCTTCTTGTAACAGACCACATTGTATTTAAACTTACACCATCTTTAATAAATGAAAATGGGTCTCTTGTAAAGTATAGATTTGGAAGTGGTTTAGAGATGAAGAAATCATGTTTTGATACGATTTCACTTAAAGTTGAAGGTTCTCTTAAATCTACTTCGTTCTTTCTAACACCTTCCATCATTTTTAAAACTAATTCTTTATTATCTTTTATAGAAAATAGATATTCTCTTAATAATCTTTTTTCATTTTCTACATGTACATCTGCATTATCTAAAAATTCTTCAATAAAAGCAGTTCTTAAACCATCATCATAAAGACTTTCTGCACACAAATCTTCAAGATAGAACACTTGACATCCGTTTTGTCTAAAAATGTTAGCAAACATATCATGTTCTTTTTGTGCATTATCCAAAAATGGAATTTCATCAAAAAGAAGTTCATCAAGTAAATAAGGTGTTAAATTTATAAGTTCTTTATGAGGTCTGTGAAGTAAAACTGATTTCAATTTTCCTATTTCAGAATTTACATTAATTTTCATAGTACCCTCCTTAAACATATTAAGTATATTATATCAGATAAAATATTTAAAGACAATACATATTTATAGATATATTGATAATTGAAAAACAAAGTTTTACTTTTTTAGCATTGTATTTTTTAATAAA
>CABRGI010000045.1 GCA_902470455.1 uncultured Parvimonas sp. | reverse complement strand
ATAATTTCTTTTTTTATATTATTTTCATCAAAGAAAGTAATAAGTCTTCCTTCACCACTATCTATAGATGGCTTTAACATAAATTTATTTTCTTTTAAGCAAATATCCACTGCTTCTTCTTTAGTTATCGGATTAAAATCAGCATCATAATATACACTTGCTATATTCATTATAATTGTTCTTGGTCTTTTTATATCTCTAAACCAAACTGAATGAAGACATTTATCTTCTCCAAATCTTCTAAATTGCGGATTACTGAAATAAGGAACTATAACTCCATAAAATAAATCATCAGGTATGTATCTTGGATCTAAATCATGACTTCTATCCCAAAAGATTTGATACCACATCTTAGCAGGTTTTAGCCCGTACTTTTTCCAATAAGGTATGACTATTTTTTTATAGTCTTCTGTACAGTCATATCCTCCATTCATCCTTTTTAATCTTAATTTTGCAGACTTTCTGGCTTTATGTTTTCTAAAAGTTGATTCCATAAAAAAATTAAAATCATCTATTTTTTTTCTTACTCCACTTCTCACAGAAATTCTCCTTATCTAATGATTTTTACTTCATTATATTTCATCATGTATATATTTTCGTCATATTTTCCAATTTCAACTTCATTTTTTATTCCCTTTAAGTTAGAAATAATCATCTTCATGTGATTACATCCACTTTCATAGGCATGAGGATAGCCACCGCCAAATCTTGGGTTTACTTCTGAAATATAGTATTCTCCGTCAATTTCAAAAATATCTATATCTATTTGTCCTCTATATCCTGCAGATTTTACAAAATCCTTAACTAAAGCAAATAGTTTTTCGTCTTTAAAAGATACTGATTTATCAGTTTCACCTGCTCTCATCAGTAATTTCTTCTTTGCAAAAATTGAGCAGATTTCTCCACTTATTAAATCTATATAGACATCAACTCCAAATTCTTGTCCTTTTAAAAATTCTTGAATCATTAAATTGTCAGAATTCTTAAATAATAAATCTAAAGTTTCCATATTTTCAACTTTATTTATTGCAACTGACGCACTTCCCTTAATAGGTTTTACAAAAACAGGAAAGTCAATTGTGTTATTTTCATAGTCCTTTATAAATTCTTCTCTATTATCATAGCTTTTTGCAGTTTTATATCCATTTTCAGTCAACCAATTAAACATTCTAATTTTATCCAAGCTCATTTCACATAATTCATATGGAGAACCTATAATTTTTACTCCTAATTTCGCAAATTTTGCTTCATTTTTAGCTAATAGAGATAGTTCGGGGTCTATTAAACTTAAAACTCCAGAAATTTTTTCTTTTTTACATATCTCTAAAATTCTTTCAATATATCCATCTGAAAAAATCCCAGGAACAATATAAAATTTATCTGCTTCATAAATTGAAGGAGCTAAATTGCTCATATCCGTTGCTATTACTTTACCCATTCTATTTCCATTTTCATCTACAAGATTTTCTTTTAAATATTCAATTATCTTATTTCTTGTGCCTGAACTCAAGACTAAAACATTAACTTCCATAATTTCTCCAATAAACTATATATTTTTATTTTTTAAATAATCAAAAAACAGCGGTGTTCCACCAGTATGAATAAAAAGTATATTTTTACCTGAAATATTATTTTTATCAAGATACTTCTCCATTCCATTATATGCCTTTGCAGTATAAGTTGAATCTAGTGGAATTCCATAATTTGAAATCATATTTTCTATTGTCTTAGAAATATCATCATTCATATTTCCATATCCATTTCCTACAAAGTCATCAACAAATATTGTTGACTCTTCTATTAGGTTATGATTTTTATTAATATTTTTTTCATCAAAATATTCGTAAATACTTGATAATACTATATCTCTTCCTCTAGGATTTTTTCTTGCAATACTAATTCCGACAATTTTTCTGTTATCATTATTAATCAATTTTCCACAAACAAGACCTGCCTGAGTTGTTCCGGTTCCTGATGCAAAGAATATATAATCAAAAGTAATTCCATTTTCTTTTTCGTATTCTTTTATTTCTTCATAGCAATCTACATAGGCTCTTGTTCCCAAGTTTCCATGTCCACCACCTTGAATAAAGTAAGGTTTCTTACCAGAATTTTTCAAAGATTCTAATGTTTTCTCTATTGTATAAGATACTTCATTTACAGAAACAACTTGGATTTTAGCATCAAACAAATTCATCATACTTTGATTAAATGTTTCTTCAAATACTTCTTTAGGACTGATTATGTAACATTCCAATCCTCTTTGTTTTGCCATGTTTGAAATTATTCTGCAATGATTAGAGCTACCGCTTCCATAGGTTACAACAGAATCAAAATTTTCTCTATCAATTTCATCAAAAAAATATTTTGCTTTTCTTGCTTTGTTTCCACCAAATGAAAAAGGAATTAAATCCTCTCTTTTCATATAAATAAAATTGGAATTATAATCTCCCAATCTATGAATACAAGTTTTATATTTTTTCATATTATTCCTTATCTATAACTTCAAATTGTCTAAGTCCTTCTTTGTACTCTTTTCTTAAAGTTTCAAAATCAGTGTAGGTAATGTATATGTTCTCTCCAGATTCATCTGTTATTGTCAATATCTTATTAACTCTTTTTATAGTATCACACATTTCTTCACAATCTTTTCCATAAATTTTGACAATTCCCATATTAACATTTTTTCTTACGGAGTCACCTTGTCTTTTAGGCATATCAATTACTACATTATTTAATTTCAAAACTTCATCAAGACCTTCTATTTTGTCTATAACCGCTTCATGAGTGGTAAATAAATCATAAGCTCCTGCACATTTAATATAAGCATTATCTAATGGTTTAGGAAGATCAGATTTTTTATGTTCCTTTCCTAAAGCAAATTCTATCATCCATTTATAAGTATTAAATCCTGAAATTTTTTCATGAACTGCATAAATCCCTGGACCCGCAAATCTATGTCCCATTTCTAAAGCATAAAAATGTCCGTCATTATCATACATTAATTCAGTCCAAGCTATTCCATTTTTACAACCTGCATCTTTAAAAACTTTAATAAGAGGTTCGTTTACCTCTTCTAAATATTGTTTTAAGTGACAAGAAGATATATATTCTATTGAATATAAATTTTCTGCCATTCCCGGTTCGTGATGCATAGAAGTATAATATGAAAGTACAATTTCGCCATCAGCTATTACATAATAACTTGTATATTCTCCACCTTTTAATTGTCTTTCAACGATTATATTTTCATTATCTGATATTGCTCTAGCTTTTTTATATCCTTCAATTAATTCTTCTTTATTTTTACAGTAGCTCATACCTCTGTTTCCACTTTTATCAACAGGTTTGACTACTACAGGATATTTAATATTTTTCAAACTATCTTCAGATAATTCATCATTAAGATGATAATCTTCAGCAACTCTAACACCATGTTTCAAGCATAAGTCTTTAAATTTTCTCTTATTCCTTGAAACTTCCCAAGCATTATCGCTTGAACAGTATAAAGGCAAGTCTAGTCTTTTACAAATTTCTCTACAATTTTCAATGTTAAATTCACTAGCTCCAGCTAGAACACCGTCTATATTTTCTTCTTTTATTTTTTCTATCAAAATTTCAATATCAGTAGTGCTAATATTCCACGATTCATCTGCTATTTCCTTTGTTGGAGAAGTTGTCATCAAGTCTGTAACTATTACATAGACACCCATTTTCTTGGCTTCTTCAACTAAGTGAACGGTACTAAAATCACTACCTAATATTAATAATTTTTTGCCCATAAATCTCTCCAATTTTGCTTATTTACATTGATTTTCTATAGTCATCAAAACGTCCAATTTTATTATCAGAACCTTGAATAATATCTGATTTTTTTACAACTTTACCAATAGTTTGAAATACAATACTCAAATCTCCGGTAAAACTAATATTATTCACATAATCTATATCATAACCTAAAGTTTCTTCCCAAGAAGATGCATTCCTACCATTAATTTGAGCCAATCCACTAAGTCCCGGTCTTACATCATGTCTATGCATTTCTTTTTCTGTGTAATAGGGAATATATTCTTCTAAAAGAGGTCTTGGACCTACTATTGCCATATCTCCTTTTAAAATATTAAATAATTCAGGCAATTCGTCTAAAGATGTGGCTCTAAGTCTTTTTCCAAAAGCAGTTAATCTTTCAGAATCAGGAAGCCATTCGCCATTTTCATCTTTTAAATCTTTCATAGTTCTGAATTTGTAAAGTTTAAATATTTTTCCGCTTTTTCCAGGTCTATTTTGTGTAAAAATTACTGGACTTCCAAGTTTAATTCGAACTAAAATAGCCACGATAATTAAAATCGGGGAAAAAATTATTATTGCAAAAAATGAAAGAATAATATCTAATAATCTTTTTATAAAATTTTCATAAATTTTTGTTTTTCTTTTCTTATCCAAAGTTATACATCCCTTTATTTGAAACAATTTCTAATAATTTTAATAATTTTATCTTGTTCTTCTTTCGTCATCTTATTATCACTTGGCAAACAAAGTCCTCTATGGAAAATATCTCTGCCAACGTCAACACTTCCATCGTACAACCCATTTTTAGTAATAAAAACTTTATCTTTATATATAGGTTGCATATGCATCGGTTTCCAAATAGGTCTGCTTTCAACAACATATGTTCTCAAAGTATTCAAAATTTCAATTGGACAGCTCTTTCCACTTTTCTTAATATAATCTGCCTCAAGGTCTCCAATATTTTGTTCGCACATAGCTTCATTGTCAATGATTATACAAGATAGCCAAAAATTAGGAACTGATTTTTCTTTGTCAAATGGATTCATCTTTAAAGGTAATCCTTTAAGTCCCTCTTTGTACCTTTTATATATTTCTGTTTTTTGTGCTATATGTTCTTCCAAATAAGGTAGTTGACCTCTTACAACATCAGCGACAACATTACTCATTCTGTAATTGTAACCAATTTCATGATGTTGATACCAAATTGTGTCTTCTCTTGATTGTGTGGACCATTTTTTAACTTTATTTGCCAACTTTTCGTCATTAGTTAAAAACATACCACCTGAAGTCCCTGTTATTATCTTATTTCCATTAAAGGACAAAATATTAAAGTTATTTTCTGTTCCTATAGGTTTCCCTTTATATGTAGCTCCTAAAGCTTCAGCAGAATCTTCAATTAATATCGCATTATGCTTTTCACATATAGACTTTATTTCATCTAATTTTGCAGGAACTCCATATAGATGTACTAAAATAACAAATTTGACATCAGGATAAAGTTCAAATGCCTTTTCAAGAGCTACTGGATCCATATTCCAAGTATCATACTCAGTATCTATGAAAATAGGTTCACCACCTTCATAAACAACTGGATTTACCGTTGCACTAAAAGTCATATCTGAACAAAAAACTTTATCCCCTCTTTTTATTCCAGCACTCTTAATAGCCAAATGCAAAGCTGCAGTTCCGGAAGAAAGAGCAACCGCAAATTTACAATTGAGTTTGTCAGTGATAATTTTTTCTATTTGATTGATATTTTCTCCGATAGTTGACATCCAGTTCGTGTCATAAGCCTCTTTCATATAATCCAATTCTAATCCATGCATAGTAGGGGAACTCAGCCATATTCTCCTATCAAAAACTATGTCAGTTTCATTTTCCATTTTAATAAATATCTCCTATCCGTAAATAAATAAATGCTCATATCTTAATGCTTAGTCTTTATTTGTACTTGATTTAAAATAATTCCTAAGATAAAAACTCCTCTACTTTCTAGTAATTGATAATACATCAATAATTTAATATAATTTTAGACTATCAATAAACACATATTATCTTTAAATGATAAATTGTAAAACTAATCATTAATATCGTTTTGTAACAAATCAAGAGGATTCTTTCCTGAATATCCTACAAATATACTGCTACAACTAAATAACTGTATTTAAAATACAATATAACAAAACTATTTTCTATTCAATTTTTTTAATTCTATAAGATTTTTTTGAAATCAACATAAATTTAAAAAATTTTCATGTAAATCTTTATTTACCTTCTAATATACTTTGTATTTTACTTTTACAGCTTTCTAAACTTTGTTTATTAATTTCCATCATATATAGCTTATATCCAGGCATAGCATAAGATGGCAATCCCATCTTACCTACTCCGTTAAGAGCTTGAGATTCTATCTTGAAATCTTCTCCAGAATCGATTTGTTGATTTACCAATTCCATAATTTCACTAACCGGCATATCAGTTTGAACTGAAGAA
>CABRGI010000044.1 GCA_902470455.1 uncultured Parvimonas sp. | reverse complement strand
TGGACTTAAATCTCCTCTTATTAAATATTCCTTTATATAATCAGAAAGATTTAAAAGTCTTAAATTATTTGCAATATAAGATCTACTCTTTCCTATTATATCAGATAATTCTTGTTGTGTAAGTTTATATTCCTCCATCAAAGTCTTAAGAGAAATCGCTTCTTCAATTGGATTTAAGTCCTCTCTTTGAATATTTTCAACTAGAGCAAGCTCTCTAGCTTTTCTATCACTAACATTTTTAACTACAACAGGTACTTTTTCCAGTCCTGCCAATTTTGAAGCTCTGAATCTACGCTCTCCTGCAATAATTTCATATTTATCTTCTACTTTTCTAACTACTATCGGTTGAATAACTCCGTCAGCCTTTATTGAATTAGCTAACTCTTCCAAACTGTCATCATCAAAATTTTTTCTGGGTTGATCTTCTCTAGCTACTAACTTTTCTAAATCAACGGTTAATAAATTTTCTTCAGTAATATAATCTTCTTCTCTTAAAAGGGAACCTAGACCCCTACCTAGACCTTTTTTCTTCATTATTTTCTCCTATTCTTAATCAATTCTTTAGCTAAAGATAAATATGCAATAGCTCCTTTAGAATTTTTATCATAATATATTATACTTTCCCCAAAACTAGGAGCTTCTGCAAGTCTGATATTTCTAGGAATAACTGTATCAAATAGTTTATCCTTAAAATAATTTTCCGCTTCAGTCTTTACATCTTCGGATAAATTATTTCTTGAATCATACATTGTAAGCAATACTCCTTCAATTTCAAGCTCCGGATTTAATCCCTTCCTTATTATATTAACAGTATTCATAAGTTGGCTAACACCCTCAAGTGCATAGTATTCACATTGAATTGGAATTAATACACTTTGAGAAGCAACTAAGGCATTAATACTCATAACACCTAATGATGGAGGGCAGTCAATAATAATAAAATCATAATTTTGGGGTATTTTTCCGATTTCCTCCTTTAATAAGAATTCTTTTTTATCTACGCTTAACAATTCTATTTCTAAACCACATAAATCAGAATTTGCAGGTATAATATCTACATTTTTAGATTGAGTTTCTTGAATAGCCTCATTAATGTCTTTTTCGTGAGTAAGTACGTCATAAATTGTTATTTCTGGATTATCAACACCTAGTCCGGAGGTAGAATTACCTTGAGGATCCATATCTATAACTAAAACTTTCTTTTTGTTAAATCCCAAAGCTGATGCCAGATTTACTACAGTTGTTGTTTTTCCAACCCCACCCTTTTGATTAAATATTGAAATTATACGCATTTCTCTTTTCTTTTTAAAAGCATCAAAAATTTTCATAACATTTCCTTTGTCTTATATTCTTCTATACTATATACCATTATTAAATCATTAATCTTTTTATAAAAATTAGAATAATTAATGGTGTTTCATCATAAGGTATAATATTACTAATATTATACCATAAATTAATCATTAATTTTTTAATTTGAAAATTATTTTTTTCTAAATAACAAAAATTGTTTCACGTGAAACAAAATGGAGAATATAAAATTATTGTTTCACGTGAAACATAGCATTAAAAAGTTTTGTAACTAATTTGTAACTTTTTGTAATTTTTTTGTAACTTTTTGTTGACTTTTTTCAATGCTTGTTGTAAAATATGTCTATAAGTTAGGAGGTAATTATGAAAATTAAAAAAGTTTTAACAACATCTATGTTGTGTGCATTAGTTTGTACTGCAATGCCAGTTGCAAAATCTTTTGCTGATGAAACAGAAAAAGTTAAAATTCATAGTACAAGTATTGAAGAAGTAAATAATTCATTAGTTAGCGATAAAAATAATGTCTTGGAATCTCCTTCTGTTGCGCATTTACAAAAAATTACAAATGATAATAATATATATTCTTTAGTTACAGAAGAAGATACTAAAATGCCGGAATTAGAAGAAAATTCTTATTATGTAAAAGAATCTTCTGAGTTAAAACCTGTACTTAGTGATAATGAAGAAGAAACAGTTAAGGTTGCAAAGGGTTCAATTGTTAAAGTTGAAATGAGCGGTGATAAGTTAGCAACAGTTTCAGTTGAAGGAAAAGTTGTAACAATTGAAATTGAAAAATTATCAAAAGAAGTAGTTGAACCTGAAAAGAATGAGACTGAAATAAAAGCCGAAGAAGAAAAGAAGGCAGCTGAAGCTAAAAAAGTAGAGGAAGAAAAGAAAGCTGAAGAAGAAAAGAAAGCCGAAGAAGAAAAGAAAGTCGAAGAAGAAAAGGAAAAAGTTTCTGTAAAGAAAGTTAGCTTATATGCTACTGAAAACTTAAATGTAAGATCAGAACAATCAGCAACATCTGCTAAACTTGGTATTTTATCAAAAGGTGAAAATGTAAATGGCATTGATAGAGGAGAATGGGTAGAATTTGAATTTAATGGAAAAACAGCTTATGTTATAAAATCATATCTTTCAGAAACAAAACCAGTTGTTGAACAGCCTAAGAAAGAAGATAGCTCTAATAATAAAAACAATTCATCTTCAACTCAAAAAGATAATGATACTTATAATGCTGACATTGATACAGTTGTAGATTTAGCTTTATCTCAAGTTGGAAAACCATATATTTGGGCAACTGCTAATCCAAATGTCGGATTTGACTGTTCCGGTTTAGTATATTATGTTTATAAACAAGTTGGAATCAACTTAAGTAGAACAACATATACTCAAGTTAACCATGGAACAAGCGTTTCAGCTTCAGAATTAAGAAAAGGTGATTTAGTATTCTTTAACAACGGTGGCGGAGTTGATCACGTTGGTATTTACATTGGAAATAACAAGTTTGTTCACGCTTCAAGTCCGGAAACAGGTGTTATTGTAAGTACACTTTTCGGAGGTTACTTTGGAAATACTTTTGTTGGAGCAAGAAGACTTATAAAATAATTTTTGTGAATTAAGAATTAAAGACGGTTTAAAAACCGTCTTTTTTAGTGTATATAAATTTAATTAGTAAAACCGATATCTATTTAAATAATTAAACAAAAATTAAAATTAACAAAAAAATTTGAGCTGTAAAACACGCTTATTTTTTAATTATTTTAGTTCAATCCATATAATTACATTTAAATTTTATAAAATTTAAAATTTACACTATTTTTAGTCAAATAGTAGGAATTGATTTTTTTAAAATTTATTTAGGTATCGTTAATGCTAAATCTTAATAGAATATAATTTTAATTTATGATACAGTAAACTTATAATAACAAATACTATTATGCAGTAGCTTAACTAAAATAAATAGGAGAGCAAAATATAAAAGTACAATCAAAGGGCTATATGTTAGGTTATTATGATATGAAAAGCCCTAATATTCGTTTTTTTCATCGTCTACTTGCAAAAATATGGGATAATATAGCAAAATGGCAGTAAACAGATTAGATTTTGAATAGAATTTTATATACAATTTCCTAAACAAAAAAGAAGGTATTTCAACCTTCTTTTACTCTTTTATAACGGTTTTTTCTTTATTTGTCCCATATTTCTTGGGAAATTATCAGGTGTTTTTCCTATCTTTTTAATAATCAAAATATTTCTTTCTGAAATCTCTCCGTTTTGCTCGATTTTAAAATTCAAAACATTATCTAATTTGCAATTTAATTTTTTAAGTGCATTTTTTGAGGCTTCAACTTCTTCAAGATATGAAGGTCCTTTCATTGCAAGAAAAAGTCCGTTTACTTTTAAAAATGGAATTGTAAATTCCAAAAGTAAAGATAGGGAAGCGACAGCTCTTGAACTCACTATATCAAAACTTTCTCTAAATCCGTCTTTTCTTCCAACTTCTTCTGCACGTCCGTGAATTGCTTTTATATTTTTTAACTTCAAGTCTTCAATTACAATATTTAAAAATTTTATCCTTTTATTTAAACTGTCGAGCATTGTAACTTTTAAATTTTCATTATATAGTTTAAGAGGAATTGCAGGAAAACCGGCACCTGTTCCAACATCCAAAATACTTTTATCATCATCAAAAAGTCCAGTTTTTGTAAGCAATAGACAATCTAAAAAATGTTTTGTATTCATAGCTTCTTCATCTGTAATAGCTGTTAAATTTATTTTTTCATTCCATTCCAGAATTAATTTTCTATAAATTTCAAACTTTTCCAAAGCTATATTACTTAAAATAATATTTTCTTTTTGAGTTAAACTTTTTAAATTATCCATTTTTTCTCCTTTGAGTTTCAAGATGAATAAGCAAAACATTTATATCTGCTGGACTTACTCCTGAAATTCTACTCGCCTGTCCTACTGTTTCAGGTCTGAATTTTGCAAGTTTTTGAACTGCTTCAATTCTAAGTCCAGATAGGGAATTATAGTCGATATTTTCAAGTTTTTTGTTTTCAAGTTTTTTAAATGCCTCTATTTGTTGACTTTGCTTTTCGATATAACCCTCATATTTAATCATCGTTTGAACTTGCATTTTTATCTCTCTATCCAAAGGTTCACGAGTTGTATCCAAATCCTTAATTATTTCATAGTCAAGTTCAGGTCTTTTTATTAAATCATAAAGGCTTACTGCAGTTTTAAGTTTCATACTTCCTAAGTCTTCCAAAGCCTTATTTGTATTTTCCTTTGGTGTTAAAATAGAGGACTTTAATCTATTTATTTCGTTTTCTATTAAAGTCTTTTTATTTAGGCATTTTTCATAACGTTCTTTAGTTGCCAAACCTATATTATAGCTCATTTCCGTAAGTCTTAAATCTGCATTATCTTGTCTTAAAGAAAGTCTGTATTCAGTTCTTGAAGTCATCATTCTATAAGGCTCATCAGTTCCTTTTGTAATTAAATCGTCGATTAAAACGCCGATATAGGCATCACTTCTGGTAAGCACAAAAGGTTCTTTTCCTAAAATATTCATTGCTGAATTTATCCCTGCGATAATACCTTGACTTGCAGCTTCTTCATAACCGGAGCTTCCGTTAATTTGACCTGCAAAGAAAAGATTTTTAATATCCTTATGCTCTAAAGTTGCTCTTAAAATAGTTGGATCAATACAATCATATTCAATTCCATAAGCAGGACGCATTATCTTAACATTTTCAAGACCCAAAATGCTTTTATACATCTGTTTTTGAACTTCAAGGGGAAGTGTACTGCTCACACCTTGAACATACATTTCTAAAGTATCCAAACCCTCAGGTTCGATAAAAACTTGATGTTCATCTTTTTCGTTAAAACGTACAATTTTATCCTCAATGGACGGACAATATCTAGGACCTACACCATTTACAATTCCTGCATACATAGGACTTCTATGAAGATTATCTTGAATGATTTTTTTAGTTTCTAAAGTTGTATAAGTCAAAAAACAATCTTCCTTATGATTTCCAATATCTTTTCCCTCATTCATAAAGGAAAATGGAATTATATTGTCATCTCCCTTTTGAACTTCCATTTTTGAATAGTCAATGGAGTCTCTATGAACTCTTGCAGGAGTACCTGTCTTGAAACGTCTAAGTGGAATACCTAAATTTCTCAAACTATCACTTAAATAAGTAGAGCATTTCCAGTTGTTTGGACCACTTTCATAACAGTTTTCTCCAATTAAAATCATAGATTTAAGATAAGTTCCCGTACAGATAATAACTGCTTTTGCAGGAAAGATTTCATTTGAAGTTGTTAAAACTCCTGTTATTATATTATTTTCAGTTAGAATTTCCTTAACTTCCGCCTGAATTAAATCTATATTTTTTTCGTTTTCTAAAACTTTTTTCATTTCAGTATGGTACATCTTTTTATCAGCTTGAACACGTAAACTGTGAACCGCAGGACCCTTTGAAGTATTTAACATTCTGGATTGAATAAAAGTTTTATCTATATTTATTGCCATTTCTCCGCCTAGAGCGTCGATTTCTCTAACTAAATGGCCTTTTCCCGTACCGCCTATATTCGGATTGCAGGGCATATCTGCGACTGAATCCATGCTTATTGTTAGAATTGCTGTCTTAAGTCCAAGTCTAGCGCTTGCAAGACCTGCTTCACAACCGGCGTGACCTGCACCGATTACAACAACATCATATTTTTCATCTATAAAATTTGTCATTTTTTCTCCTTATAAAAATCTACATAAATATACATATTATATTTTACCACAAAATTGTAAAAATTTCATAAAAATATACAAAAAAAGAACTCAAAGAGTCCTTTTTGGAATAATAAGGGGATAGAAATATAATTGTAAAATGGATTTAGTAAATATCTAGTACAGTTATATATTGTTTTTTATACAAGTCCTTAGCAAGACTTACAATTATTTGTAACAAATAATTGTAATGAGATCTCTCCGTTCCACTCAGCTTCGCTTCGTTACAGTCGAGATGACGTGTTGGGAGACATTTCTTTTCGTAGCTTATATGACGTGAAGAATTTTGTTTTCAA